>NZ_JBFUGT010000052.1:0-40035 GCF_056402775.1 Rhodococcus sp. P3_B8 | reverse complement strand
GATGAGCGCCCACAACGCCCCGCAGATCAGGGCCGCCCCGAGCATGGCGAACAGGGATCCGCGCAGTTCGAAGGTGTCCCCGCCGAACGTCAGCAGCAGGGCGACGCTGACCACCTCCACCACGAGGCAGTAGAAGAAGCCGAAGGCCGCGGTGACGGCGAGCTTGGTGCCGATCACCCCGTCCCGGCCGCGGGCGGTGAGGAACGTGGTGGTGAGCGTCTTGTACCGGAATTCCGTGCCCACGTTCACCGCCCCGAAGACCGCGGCGAACAGGACGACGAGGGCGACGGCGACCGCCAGGCCGAACAGGGTGGCGGCGAGGTTGGCCTCGTTCGGATCGGCCTCGAACGCGTCGGTGAACGCGCGCATCACGGGCAGGGTGATCGCGCTCGAGAACATCCCGACGATCAGTGGCGCCAGACCGAGCATCCACCAGAACCGCAGTGTGGTGACCTTGTGGAATTCCGCGGTGAGCAGCGCTGTCATCGCGGACCTCCGGACATCGGACCGTGCTGGGGGTGTGCGGGTGGCGGACCGTAGCCCGGTTGCGGGCCGTACCCGGGTGGCGGACCGTAACCCGGTTGCGGGGCGTACCCGGGAGGTGCGTACCCGGGCTGGGGCGCGTACGTCGGCGGCTGGCCGTACCCCGAGGGCGCGGCGGCACTCGCTCCGGCCACGTACTGGCCTGCGGTCATCGACAGGAAGAGTTGCTCCAGGTCGATGTGATCGCCGACGGCGCCGAAGATCGTCACCCCGGCGTCCGCGGCGACGGACTCGACGAGTTCGAGGGACGCGCCGACGACGGCGAGGCGTCCGTCGGCGAGCGAGCGGGCATCGACGATGCCCCTGGCGGCGAGGGCGGTGGYCRGGGCGGGCGGGCTCGAGGACGCGACCAGCAGCCTGCTCTGCTGCGACTTGCGCAGCTCCTCCATGCGTCCCTGATAGACGAGGGCGCCGCGGCTGACGATCACCAGATTGTCGACGGTCTGTTCCACTTCGCGGAGGATGTGGCTCGAGATCAGCACGGTCCGGCCGGATGCGGCGAAGCCCTTGAGGAACTCGCGCAGCCAGGCGATGCCCTCGGGGTCGAGTCCGTTGGCCGGTTCGTCGAGGATCAGGATTCGCGGATCACCCAGCAGCGCCGTCGCCAGCGACAGCCGCTGGCGCATGCCGAGGGAGAAGCCGCCCGCCTTGCGCCCGGCGACGTCCTCCAGTCCGACGAGCGCGAGCACCTGCAGTGCGCGTCCGTCCGGTACCCCGATCGCGGACGCGTACACCTTCAGGTGGTCGAGCGCCGTGCGGTTGGGGTGCAGGCTCTGCGAGTCCAGGACGGCGCCGACCGTGCGCGCGGGGTCGACGAGCGATTTGATCGGCACACCGGCGACCGTGGAGGCGCCCGACGTCGGCTTCACGAGACCGAGGATCATCCTCAGTGTCGTGGTCTTGCCGGACCCGTTGGGCCCGAGGAATCCGGTGATCGATCCCTGCGGCACGGTGAAGCTGAGGTCCGTGACGGCGTCGACGTTCTTGAAGCGCTTCGACAGCCCCCGCACCTCGATCGGCGCCGCGAAACTTCCCGGGATTGCTGTGGTCAACCCGTCCTCCCCTGCCACAATCGAATGGAACTGTTTCGACCCTACTGGGCTGCCGTGCCGAGATTCACCAACTGACGTACAGGGCGTCTGCGACGGCGCATGCTGAAACCAATCGATTGGGGACGTACATGAGCAAGCACCACCATCACCATCGCGACGTCATTTCTCCCGCCTACACGGGGCGCCTCTCGATCGATCCGTTTCCGGCGCTGCGGCTGCCGGACGAGGAAACCGATCCCGAGGCCGCGTACCGGTTCATCCACGACGAGTTGATGCTCGACGGCAGTTCGCGGCTGAACCTCGCCACGTTCGTCACCACATGGATGGATCCCGAGGCCGACAAGCTGATGGCCGAGACGTTCGACAAGAACATGATCGACAAGGACGAGTATCCCGCGACCGCGGCGATCGAGTCCCGGTGCGTGTCGATGGTGGCCGATCTGTTCCACGCTCCCGACCTGTCGACCACCGACCCGGCCAGCGCCACCGGCGTCTCGACGATCGGTTCGAGCGAGGCGGTCATGCTCGGTGGTCTCGCGCTCAAGTGGCTGTGGCGGGCGAAGCGGGAGGCGGCCGGGAAGGACACTGCGCGCCCGAATCTGGTGCTCGGCAGCAACGTGCAGGTGGTGTGGGAGAAGTTTTGCCGGTACTTCGACGTCGAGCCGAAGTACCTGCCGATGGAGAAGGGCCGCTACGTCATCACGCCGGAGCAGGTTCGGGACGCGGTCGACGAGAACACGATCGGAGCGGTCGTGATCGTGGGCACCACCTATACGGGGGAGCTCGAGCCGGTGGCGGCGATCGCGGACGCTCTCGACGAACTTGCTGCGTCCGGCGGCCCGGACGTCCCGATCCACGTGGACGCGGCGAGCGGTGGCTTCGTCGTTCCCTTCCTGCAGCCGGAGTTGTTGTGGGACTTCCGGGTTCCGCGCGTGGCCTCGATCAACGTGAGTGGCCACAAGTACGGTCTGACGTATCCGGGGATCGGGTTCGTGGTGTGGCGCGACAAAGAACACCTTCCCGAGGGGCTGGTGTTCCGGGTCAACTACCTGGGCGGCGACATGCCGACGTTCACCCTGAACTTCTCGCGGCCCGGCAATCAGGTGGTGGGGCAGTACTACAACTTCCTGCGACTGGGCCGGGCCGGCTACCGGTCGATCATGCAGACGTTGCGCGACACCGCAGTTCGCGTGGGCAAACGCATCGCCGAGATCGACGGCTTCACCCTGATCACGGACGGCACCGACATTCCGGTGGTGGCGTTCGAACTCGTCGGTGACCCCGGGTTCACGGTCTTCGACGTGTCACACGAGTTGCGGGCGCGGGGGTGGCAGGTGCCCGCCTACACGATGCCCGCCGACGCGGAGGACGTGGCGGTCCTGCGCATCGTCGTGCGCGAGGGCTTCAGCGCCGATCTCGGATCCCTCGTCGCCGAGGCGATCGAGGAAGTGTGCGCCGAACTCCGCGAGAAGGGTGGCGGGCGTTCGACGGAACAGCACTTCGCCCACTAGGTCAGGCCTCGATCGCGCGAAGTTCGTCCGGCCAGCGGGCCGGGGCGGGCCCGAACGCTTCACGCGCGTTCTTGACGACACCCTTGCCGATGGCCCGGTTGCCCGCGCCGCCGATGGCCGCGCCGATGCCTGCGGGCACGAGCTTGCCGAGGACCAGCGCGCTGCGGCGGGCAGCGTACTTGGTGATGAACTTGCGCACCAGCCTGCTGTTCATCCCCTTCATGGTGGGGCCGGGTATGCGGCTGGTGATGGCGCTCGCCCAGTTCTTCGCCGTCACGCCCGTCGCCTTCTGGACGATTTCCATGCCCGATTCGCCGAGCGCCACCGACAGGACGAGTGCGCGCCGCTGCTGGTGGTCGGCGGCCGAGATGCCGTGCACCGATGCGACCGCGAGAGTGAGCAGCGCCGCCGCTTCGAGGAAGAACGCCGATTCGGCGCCCACCGCCGCGATGGACGCGACGGTGCCGACCCCGGGAATCGCGGCGGTGGCGCCGACTGCACTTCCGCTGCCCGTCACGGCCAGCAGGAACATCTTCTCCATCCGCTCGACGATCTGCGCGGGCGACTCACCGGGGTGCGAGCGCCGGACCCATTCGACGTACTTCGCCACCGCGGGAGCCTGGAGACGGCTTCCGTTGTCGAGGACCGAGACCAGTACCTTCTCCACCGGTCCACCATTGCCAGCCATCGGGGCTCCCGTCTCGCCTGTGCTTCGAGTGTGCTGGCACCGACTGTAGGTGAGTTGACGCTGTGGCCGGTGTCGGCACCGTTGCCTAGGCTGGTTTCGTGAGCGTCGTCGAAAGCGATACCGCGGTGTCGTCCGGGGCCTTCCGGCGCCCGGCGGAACCGTTGCGCGCGCTGGTCACGGGGTACGACGGGTATCGGCTGGCCGGTTTCGAGCCCGGCATCCACCTCGGTCTGCCGTCGCCCTGCCTCACGGTGATCGTGACGATCGACGAGCCGCTCGACATCGCCGCCCAGGCGACGCCCGAGCAGGCGCCCGGTCGTTTCGACACTCTGGCCAGCGGCATCGCCACGGCACCGGTGACGATCCGGCACGACGGCAACCAGCACGGCGTCCAGTTGGCCCTCAGTCCTCTCGGCGCCCGGGCGCTGCTGGGGGTCCCCACGGCAGCGCTCGGCCCCTGGGTCGTCGGGCTCGAGGACCTGCTCGGTCCCGACGCGGGGGAACTGACCGAACGGCTGTCGCTCGAACCCGGCTGGGACGAGCGGTTCGCGATCCTCGACGAGGTCCTGACGCGCCGCGCGGCGCCGGCGGAGATCGACCCGCACCTCACCCGCGCCTGGCAGCTGCTCGTCGCCGGCGACGGCGCCCGGGTCGGTGACGTCGCGCACGACGTCGGCTGGAGCCGAAGACATCTGGTGAACAAGTTCGTCGCGGAATACGGCGTGACACCCAAGGACGTGGTGCGGTTGTCCCGTTTCCACCGCTCGCACCGGATGCTCAAGGGTGCCGCCGGGGCGACACTCGCCGACGTGTCCGCGTCGTGCGGGTATTACGACCAGGCGCACATGGCGCGGGACTGGCGCGACCTCGCGGGCGTCGCGCCGTCGCGGTGGCGCGAGATCGACCCGTTCTCATTCGTCCAAGACCCCTACCACGACGACGGCGCAGAGTGATGACATGACTACTTCGACGCACACCACATATGTGTGGCCCACCCTCGTCTACCGCGACGCGCGGGCCGCGATCCGCTTCCTCGTCGACGCCTTCGGGTTCGCCGAGAACGCGGTGTACGGCGAGGGCGACCGGGTCGATCACGCCGAACTCGGCTGGCCCAAGGGCGGCGGGATCATGCTCGGCTCGCCCAGTGAGGACTCGGTCATCAGCGACCTGCCGCCGGGGACGGGCTCGGTGTACCTCGTCGTCGACGACCCCGACGCGCTCCACGAGCGTGCCGTGGCCGCCGGCGCCACGATCGTCCGCGGACTGCGGGACGAGGACTACGGATCGCGCGGCTTCACCTGCCGTGACCCCGAGGGCGTGTTCTGGAGTTTCGGCACCTACACCGGCTCGTAGATCCGCCCGATCACGCCCGGTGCCCGGCCGGGACCTCCTCGCCGGGCTTCGGCGGAGGTGGCGGCGTGCCGTCCCCGAACGGCCTGCCGCCGAGTTGTTCACGCCCGTGTGGCTCGAGCCAGCCGGACAGGTCTGGCCCCTTCGGCACGATCCGGGTGGGATTGATGTCGGTGTGCACGATGTAGTAGTGCTGCTTGATCTGGGTGAAGTCGATGGTGTCGCCGAACCCGGGTGTCTGGAAGAGATCGCGGGCATAACTCCACAGCACGGGCATCTCGTCGAGTTTGTTCCGATTGCACTTGAAATGGCCGTGATAGACCGCGTCGAACCGGGCCAGGGTGGTGAACAGGCGCACGTCGGCCTCGGTGATCGTGTCGCCGACGAGGAACCTGCGGTCGGTCAGACGGTCCTCGAGCCAGTCGAGGCGGGCGAACAGGCGGTCGTACGCGGATTCGTACGCCTCCTGGGAGCCGGCGAAACCGCACCGGTACACCCCGTTGTTGACGTCGCGGAACACGAGATCGGCGACCTCGTCGATCTCGTCGCGCAGCGGCTCGGGGTACAGGTCGGGCGCGCCCTCGCGGTGGTACTGCGTCCATTCCGAGGACAGATCCAGGGTGATCTGCGGGTAGTCGTTGGTGACCACCTGCCCGGTGGGGACGTCGACGATCGCGGGCACGGTGATGCCGCGGGGGTAGTCCGGGAAACGTGCGAAGTACGCGTCCTGCAGGCGCGGGATCTTCAGCACGGGGTCGAGCCCGTCCGGATCGAGATCGAAAGTCCAGCTGCGCTTGTCGTGGGTGGGGCCGCACAGTCCCATGGACAACGCGTCCTCGAGTCCGAGAAGTCGCCGGACGATGATCGCGCGGTTGGCCCACGGGCACGCCCGAGCGGCGACGAGGCGGTAGCGGCCCGGTTCGACCGGATAGCCGTCGCGGCCGTCGGCCGTGATGCGGGTGGGGATGTAGTGGGTGTCGCGCGTGAACTCGGCGCCGGATTCGACGTAGGCGCCTTCCGTGCTGTGCGGTTCTGCCGTTCGTTCTGTCATGGTTGGCTCGTCCCCGTCCTTCGATGTCTCTCAGAGCGTACTTCGGGAGATCGTGACCGCGGCATACGTTCCCAGTTCCCGGTACCCGGCGCGAGCGGCGAGCGCGCGCGAGGCCAGATTGTCGCGGGGTGAACGACATTGGGCGATCAGGCCGCTGTCGAGCGCGTCGTCGGTGGCGATCCCGGCGACCGTGGCGCCCAGTCCCTGCCGCCGGAACGCCGGCGCCGTCAGCACACCGACATCGGCGAGGAAACCCTGGAACTCGGCGTACCCGGCGGAACTGACCGGTTGCTGCGCGTCGTCGAGAATCGTGAACCATCGGTCGCGGTCACCCAGGCGGGCCTCGGTGACGTCGTCCGGGGGACACGCCTCCTCGACCTGCCGGACGTGGTCGTGTTCGTGGGAGACGAGCGGTGGCCGCCCGGTCGCCGGGTCCTGGTAGTCGGTGCCGAACGCGAGCGCCACGGGACCGGCGCACCGTCCGGACCGATCCTGGGTGAGGGCGAGCAGGGTTGCGGATTCGGTCAGTTCCTCCGACGTGTGCCCGTCGGCGCGCTCGATCGCCCACCGCGGTCCGACGAGCGCGCACGTCTCGCCCAGGCGCAGGAAGCGGATCGTGTCCGTGTCGTCGTCGACCCGGACGGCGCGGTCGTCGGCGCCCGGCCGGGTGGACAGAGCGTCATCGGGTAATCCCAGTTCGCGTGACCAGGCGAGTCGAATGATGTCGAGGTGATGGGAGTCCACCGGACCCACGGTAACCGCTTGTTCCCCATCCGCCCGGACGGTATATTCCACGTGGAGTAATTCGACGTGGAGTAGTGGAGGTGGTGACAATGGCACTCACGCCGCTCGGTGTCACCATCCTCGGTCTGCTGTGTGAGCGGACGATGCATCCGTACGAGATGTACCAACTCGCCGCCGCCCGGCGTGGACGCGTCGTGAAGATCCGGCCGGGGTCGCTGTATCACACCGTGAGCARGCTCGAAGGCGAAGGGCTGGTGCGCACCACCGGTACCGACCGGGCGGGAAACCGGCCCGAACGCACCATGTACGAGGTCACCGAGGCGGGCCGGGAAGCGCTCGTCCACCGGGTCAGCGACATGCTCGCCACCCCGGTGCACGAGTACCCGCAGTTCCCGCTCGCACTGGCGGAGGCGCACAACGTCGCCGCCCCCACCGTGGTGGAACTGCTCCGGCAACGGCTCGATCACCTCACCCGCGAAATCGACGAACTCGAGACCGCTGCCGCGCTCGCCTGTTCCACCGAGACCCCCAGGATCTTCCTCCTCGGCAACGAATTTCTCGTCACCGTTGCCCGCGCGGAGCACGAATGGCTCAGCGCCCTGGTGGCCGACATCGACTCCGGAGCCCTCCCGTGGCTTTCGCCGGAACTTCTCGAACGACTGACACACTCACGCCGGATCCCATCCGGTTCAGTAAAGGATTGATGATGGACACCGAGCGCAGCGCACCACCCACGTCGCCACCCGAGCATCGAAATCCGTGGCCGGCCCTGTGGGCCCTCGTCATCGGCTTCTTCATGATCCTCGTCGACAGCACCATCGTCGCGGTGGCCAACCCGGCGATCATGAACGACCTGCACACCGACATCAACAAGGTCGTCTGGGTCACCAGCGCGTACCTGCTGGCGTATGCGGTGCCGCTGCTGGTCACCGGTCGACTCGGTGATCGGTTCGGTCCCAAGAACATCTACCTGATCGGGCTCGTCCTGTTCACCGGTGCGTCGCTGTGGTGCGGCCTCTCCGGCACCATCACCATGCTAATCGTCGCCCGGGTCTTCCAGGGACTGGGCGCCGCACTGATGACGCCGCAGACGATGGCCGTCATCACCCGCACGTTCCCGCCGGACCGCCGCGGCACCGCGATGGGTCTGTGGGGCGCCGTCGCGGGTGTCGCCACCCTGGTGGGACCGCTGGCGGGCGGCGTCCTCGTGGACAACCTCGGCTGGGAGTGGATCTTCATCGTCAACGTGCCCGTGGGCGTGATCGCGTTCGTGCTGGCCTGGCGACTGGTGCCGTCGCTCGAGACCCACGAGCACAAGTTCGACATCCCCGGGGTCGTCCTCAGCGCGCTCGGCATGTTCTTCCTCGTGTTCGGAATCCAGGAAGGCAGCTCCTACGACTGGTCGGCGACCGTGCTGGCGTCGATCGGCGCCGGCCTCGTCCTACTCGGCGTCTTCGTCTGGTACCAGTCCTGGAACAAGAACGAGCCGCTCCTGCCCCTGGGCCTGTTCAAGGACCGCAACTTCTCGCTCGCCAACGTGGCGATCACCTCGATGGGATTCGCGATCACCGCGATGGTCCTGCCGCTGATGTTCTACACGCAGGCGGTGCGGGGTCTGTCGCCCACACGGTCGGCCCTGCTGCTCGTGCCCATGGCCGTCCTCACCGGCGTGTTCGCCCCGTTCATCGGCAAGCTCGTGGACCGCACCCACCCGCGGTACATCGCGGGCGCCGGATTCCTGCTGTTCTCGATCGCACTCGCCTGGCTGTCCATGGTCATGTCACCCGACGTGGCGATCTGGGAACTGCTGCTGCCCATCGGACTGATCGGCCTCGCCAACGCGTGTATCTGGTCGCCGCTCGCGGCCACGGCCACGCACAACCTTCCGCCCCATCAGGCGGGCGCCGGAGCAGGCGTGTACAACACGACCCGCCAGGTCGGCGCCGTCCTCGGCAGCGCCGCGATCGGCGCACTCATCACGGCCCGCCTGTCCGCTCAGGGGCTGAACGCCGACAGCCAGGAGGCCGGCGTGGGGGAGATGCCGGAATTCGTGAAGGAACCGTTCGCGACGGCGATGTCGCAGTCGATCTGGTTGCCCGCGGCCGTCCTGCTGATCGGTTTCCTCGCCTCGGTGTGCTTCGCGCGACCGTTGCGCGAGAAGAAGCCCGGAGTCAGTGCGGGCGACGCAGCCAGTCGGGAAACATCACTGCAGGGTTGAGGTAGTCCGCGGGATCGAACGCCTGCTTGATCGTCCACATCGCGGTGATGTCCTCGCGGCTGAGGGAGAGGTCCAGGTAGTTGCGCTTGTGTGCGCCGACGCCGTGCTCGGACGCGATGTTGCCGCCGTGATCGCGGATCAGTTCCGTGACCGGCAGGTACAGCACGGACTCGTCGGGGCAGCGCAGCACGTTGAGGTGGACGTTGCCGTCGGCGACGTGCCCGAAGAGCACCGGGATCGCGTCAGGTGCCCGGCTCGTCACCATTGCGACCGCGTCGGCGACGAACGCGGCGAGGGTGTCCAGTGGGAGGGCGGCGTCGAACTTGAGCGGGGGTCCGAACAGTCCGACCACGTCCGCGAACGCATCCCGCGCCGCCCACACGCGGGCGCGGCCTGCGGGATCGATCCCGACAGCGGGTTCGTCGTCGGGATCGCACTGCTCCAGGGCCTCGGCCAGGTCGTCGGTGAGGTCGCGCCCGCCGGCCAGTTCCACGAGGAGATACCACGGCAGACCCGTGGGGACCGCGAAACCCAGCCGCGAGGAGGCCAATTCGAGCCCACGGCCGTCGAGCATCTCCACGGCGTCCACCCCGTCGAGCCGCCGGACGACGCGAGCGGCGTCGATCAAGCTGGATAGTTGCGCGAAGCCCGCGAGGGCGGTCACACGGAACTCGGGCACGGGGTGGAGTGCGAGATCGACGGTCGTGACCACACCGAGCGTGCCCTCGCTGCCGACCCACAGCGCGGGCAGGTCGTATCCGCAGTTCTCGGCGCCCATCCGCATGCTGCGCCGCACGATCGCCCCGTCGGGCAGCACCACTTCCAGGCCCAGCACCTGGGCCGACATATGGCCGTACCGCACGGTGTGCAGCCCACCGGCATTGGTCGACACCATGCCGCCGATCGTCGCGGTATCGCGGGACGCGATGTCGACGCCGAACAGCAGTCCGGCGTCGGACGCGGTGTGCCGGAGTGTCGAGAGGGTGACCCCGGCGCCGACGGTGACGCGCAGGTTCTCGCGGTCGACGGCGCCGACCGCGGTCAGCCGTTCCGTCGACAGCAGTACGTCATCGTGCTCGGGAACCGTTCCCGCTTCGAGGCCGGTGCGGCCACCCTGCACGGTGACCTTCACCCCGGCTCGGCGGCAGATGTCCAGCACGGCCGAGACTTCCGCGGCATCTGCGGGCCGGACGAGTGCGCTCGCCCGCCCGCTGTAGCGCCCCGTGTGGTCGGTGGCGCGGGCGGCGAGCACGTCCGCGTCCACGGTCACGAACCGATCACCGACGGCGTCGGCCAGCGCCGCGCGCAGCGAGTCCACACCCCGATCGTAGGCGGAACACGTGTGGCAGTCTGGCGGCATGACTGAGCCTGCAGCCGCGCATCCCACCCGACTCGAGCGTGTCCGTACCGACGCCGGCGCCGAGATCGCGATCCTGACGTTCGCCCACGGCGCACTGAACCTCTTCGATCAGGCGATGTTCGACGCCGTGCAGGCCGACGTCGCGGCGCTCGCCGAGGATCCGCCGCGCGCGGTGCTGCTGCGCGCCGAGGGCAAGGTGGTCTCCGCAGGGGTGGACGTCCACGTGTTCGACCGGCTCACCGCGGAACAGGGCGCGGACCTGTGGCAGGAGTTGTTCGCCGAGATCTGCCATCCGCTCGAGGCGCTGCCGTGCCCCGTCGTGTACTCGGCGCACGGACTGACGCTGACCGCGGCCTTCGAGATCGCGCTCGCCTGCGACATCATCCTCGCCGCACCGAAGGCGAAGTTCGGACTGGTCGAGACGGTGGTGGGGCTGACTCCGTCGATGGGCGGTCCGCAGCGGCTGGCCGAGCGGGCGGGGTCCGGCCGCGCCCGGGAACTGGTGATGACCGGTGACCTGTACGACGCCGCGACACTGCGCGACTGGGGTGTGGTCAACGCCGTCCACGAGGACGTCGACGCGGAGGCCCGCGCCCTCGTCGCACGCCTGGCGGACGGGCCGACGCGCGCACACGACGCCACGAAGCAGATCATCTCCGCGTGGCGGTCGGGTGGAGTCGCGCACGCCGACTCGATCACACCCGACGTGTCGGGTGCCCTGTTCGAGACCGACGACCTCGAGGGTGCGGTACGCAGCTTCCTCGACTTCGGACCGGGCAAGGCGACGTACCGCGGACGGTAGGCGTCGGCGATCCGCTCCCCGCAACTGTGACGGGCGTCATATAGTCGTGGCAACGTCCCGGTCGCGCAGCAGTGTCGTCAGCGGAGGTGCAGATGCCGTCGTCCCTCGTCGAGTACCCGAGTAGTGGTCCCTTCTTCCACGACGACCGGGTGGTCCGTGGCCGCGACGGCCTGCTCCGGTACGGCGGGCTCAACCCGTCGCTCACCGAGCTGCTCGACATCTCCGTGCACCGCTACGCGGGCCGGGTCGCCGTCGAGGAGGACGGTGGCCGGTCTCTCACGTTCTCGCAACTGTGGACGTCCGCGGCGCGGGTGGCCGGCGGGCTGAAGTCGAAGGGCGTCGAGATCGGCGACCGCGTCGCCGTCCGGCAGCCCGTGGGGGTTCGCTGGGTCGAGGCGTTCCTCGGGGTGTTGCTCGCCGGCGGCGTGCCGGTCGGGGTGAGCCCGGCACTCGACGACGCGCAGACCGGTGAGGTGCTCGCCGACAGCGAGTCGGTGCTGATCCTCGACGGCGAACTGCCGGAGGGCATCTCGTTCATCGACGACGGCGCGAGCCCCGACGAGCTGGTGCTGCTGTCGTACACGCCTGGCCCGTCGGAGTCCCCGACGGGTGTGGAGCTGAGCAACGAGAACGTCCTCTCGACCATCGAATCCGTGCTCCACGCGCGCGGGTTCAGCTCCGAGGGACTGCGGAATCTCCTCGTCGAACCCGAACTGCACACCGTCGGATCGCTCGTCGAACTTCTCTCGACGTTGGTGGTGGGCGGAACGGTCCTGCTGACTGGGAGCACCGACGCCGCGTCGTGGCGCGGCACCGGTGCCGACGTGCTCACCGCGGCGCCCGCCGTCCTCCTGCGGGCCGTGGAGACCTCGCGGGTGACGAGCTTCGGCCGGCGCGCGGTGCGCTGGATCGACTACAGCGGCTCCGGACTGTCCCTGGAGCAGTCGCAACTGCTCCGGCGGACGTTCCCTGCGGCCAGGCACTTCCTCGGATGGGGAATGACCGAGACGTGCGGCGCCGGGCTGGCGCTGCCCGACGAGTGCGCTCTGACACACGCGGGCAGTGTGGGCGTCGCGTTCGGCGGGATGGAGGTGGCCCTCCTCGGACCCGACGCCGGCCGCGGTGTCGGCGAATTGCTCTGCCGCGGTCCGGGAGTCAGCCGCGGCTACTGGAACCGGCCCGAGGTCACCGCGAGAACCTTTACGGGTGGCTGGTTTCACACCGGCGACACCGCGAATATCGACGGCGACGGCTTCGTCCGTATCGTCGACCGCGACACCGCTGCCTAGGTGGTGCGAAAGGCAGGTATCCACCCGTGAGCTCTCCCGTCGCCGAGCTGCACATGCACATCGAGGGTTCCCTCGAACCCGAGCTGATCTTCGCGCTGGCCGAACGGAATTCCGTGCAGCTGCCGTACACGGACCTCGACGATCTCCGGTCGCGGTACGAGTTCACCGATCTGCAGTCGTTCCTCGACCTGTACTTCGCCAACATGCAGGTGCTGCGGACGGCGCAGGACTTCGCGGACCTCACCCGCGCCTATTTCGCGCGGGCGTCGGCGGGCGGCGTCGCGCACGTGGAGTTCTTCTTCAACCCGCAGGCCCACGTCAATCGTGGTGTGCCGCTGCACGAGGTGCTCGACGGAATCATGGACGCGGTGGGCACCAGCGAGCGGGAGTTCGGCCTCAGCAGCGCTGCGATCGCCGCGATCCTGCGGGACCGTCCCGTGCACGAGGCGGAGGAAGTGTTCTCGGAGATCATCCGGTTGCAGACACCGATCGTCGGGCTCGGGCTGGACTCGGCCGAGGTGGGAAACCCGCCGTCGCTGTTCGAGGACGTGTTCGCCCGCGCCCGGTCGGAGGGGCTGCACGTGGTCGCCCACGCAGGCGAGGAAGGCCCGCCGGAGTACATCTGGCAGGCGCTCGACCTCCTCGGCGCCGAGCGCATCGACCACGGGGTGCGGGCGCTCGAGGACCCGGCGCTCGTGGCGCGTCTGGTGGACGAGGAGGTGCCGCTGACCGTGTGCCCGCTGTCGAACGTGCGACTGTGCGTCGTCGACTCGCTGTCCGAGCACCCGTTGCGGACCATGCTGGAGGCGGGTCTGCTCGTCACCGTGAACTCCGACGACCCCGCGTACTTCGGCGGGTACGTCGACGACAACTTCGCCCAGCTGCGGGATCAGCTCGGCCTCACCGATGCCGAGCGGGAAACTTTGGCGCGCAACTCGATCAAAGCGTCGTTCGCGAGCGACGCGCGCAAGGCGCAACTGCTCCGCGGCTGACGGTCCCCGCCGTCAGTCGATCAGCCCCGAGCCGCCGAGACCGGCGACGACGGCCAGGACGTCCCGGTCGCGGCCGTGCGGGCCGACCAGGCAGAGGCCGACGGGAACTCCGTCGTCGGTGCGCAACGGCACGGTCGCGTTGGGCAGTCCGGAGATGGTCGCGAGGCACGTGAGCATGCCGGTGGCGCGCATCGTGTTCCGGAACCGGTCACCGCTGGGGTAGCTTGTCCGCTCGGGGGCCGTGGAGGAGGTCGCCGGCAGCAGGAGCAGGCTGTCGCCCACATACGCGGTGATCGTCTGCGACGCCTCGCCGAGCTTGATCAGCTTCCGGCCGTACGTGGATTCCCAGATGCGGCTCGCATCGGCGAAATTGCGGCCGGGTTCGTCGCCGAGCGACGTCATCGCCCCGCTCACCCAGTCGCCGTGCAGCCGCCACGCCTCGTAGCCCTGCACGGCGACGACGGCGTCGTACCAGTCGGGAAGCCGGCCGATGTCCGTGTCGGTCCACGTCAGCCGGGGGAGGGAACTCTTCTCCCACGCGGTGAGGGCGCGCCGCACCGCACCGAGCGCCCCCGCCTCGGCGACGGCGTTGATGCCGTCCGAGGTGAGCGCGCTACGGAACGGGGACTCCGCCGTGAGCGGGAGAAGCGCGCCGGAGACCGCGACGAGGGTGTCGAGGTCGCCACAGACCCACGCCGGGGTATCGAAGGTGGGGGACAGCGGAAACAGCCCGTCGGTGGAGACGGCGCCCCGGGACGGTGCGAAGCCGTACAGGCCCTGATACGAGGCGGGGATGCGGACGGAACCGGTGGTGTCGATACCCAATCCGATGTCGGCGGCGCCCTGCGCGACCGCACTTGCGGCGCCCGACGTCGCACCGCCGGGCAGGCGGTCCTCGGCGCGGGCGTTGGGCGGCGTGCCGAATTGCTGGTTGATGCCCGAATGCCCGTAACCGAGGTCGTCGGTCTGCGCCAGACCGACGACCCGGGCGCCCTGACCGAGGAGGCGCGCCACCACTGCGGCGGTACCCGTCTCGACAGGAGCCTCGGCGAGCCGCCGTCCGCTGCCCGCGCCGATCTGCTGTCCCGCAACGGCGTACAGGTCGGTGACCGCGAGTCGCATGCCGGCGAGGGGCCCGTCACCAGTTGGCGCGACCAGCGGATCGCCCTGCACGCGCCACGTCGCCTTGTCGACCGGCGCGAACTCGGACACCGCTCCGCCGCCCGGAACGGACAAGCCGTCGGGAAGCGGCGGAACCTCCGGGTCGTGTAGGCGTTCCCCGCACGCGCCGAGCATCACGGCACCGATCGCCGCTGCACCGGACGCACCCGCGACGCGAAGGAAGTCGCGACGGTCTAAAGCTCGACTGGGGGTCACCTAGCTCACGTTAGCGACCCAGGACCTGCTGGAGGTACGCGTTGCCGAACATTCGCTCGGGGTCGTACTTGTCGCGCACGGCGACGAACTCGTCGAAGTTCGGATACGCGGGCCGCAAGTCGTCGGCGGTGCGGCCGTGCATCTTGCCCCAGTGCGGTCGCCCGTCCACTTCCCGGGCGATGGCCTCGACCGCGGCGAAGTACGGCTCGTGATCTCGGCGATGGTACTGGTGCACCGCGATGTACGCCGTGTCCCGGCCGTTCGCCGTCGACAGCCACACGTCGTCGCCCGCGGCGAACCGGACCTCGACGGGGAACGCGACCGTGAAACCGGACTTCTCCATCCACGCATCGATCGCCGCGAGAGTGTCGGGGAGGGCCTCGGTGGGAACCGCGTATTCCATCTCCCGGAACTTGACCCGGCGCTCCGACGCGAAGACGCGGTAACTGCGGTCGGTGAACTCGCGCGCGCTCAGCATGCGCGACGACAGCCGGTTGATCTTCGGGATCGTCGTCGGGGCAAGGCCTGCGACCCTGTTGATGCCCTCGAACAGGACATTCGCGAGCAGTTCGTCGTCGACGTAGGCCCGGACCGGGTGGAGGGGAGAAACCGGGGTGTCACCGGGTAGCCGGGTGTTGCGTTTCGTCAGCACGCGGCGGGTGTGGGGAAACCAGTAGAACTCGAAGTGGTCGATCGTGGCGCGGTCGTGGTCGAGCCGGTCGAGGATGGCGTCCAACGACTCGGGCTTCTCGACGGCGTGCATCACGTAGTGCGGCACGCACTGGATCGTGACCTTCGAGATGATGCCCACGGCGCCGAGTCCCAGCCGTGCCGCCTCGAACAGTTCGGGATTGTCGGTGGGGGAGCAGTCGGCCACCGAGCCGTCCGCCAGCACCACCTGCAGGGCGCGGACCTGAGTGGCGAGACCTCCGAAACGTGCGCCGGTGCCGTGGGTTCCGGTGGACAGCGCACCCGCGACGGACTGCACGTCGATGTCGCCCAGGTTGATCATCGCCAGGCCACGGTGCCAGAGTTGCTCGCTCAGGTCGTGCAGCCGCGTGCCGGCGAGGACGGTGACGAGGGCGCCCGCCGGTTCGTCGAGGGTGACGGATTCGATCCCGGTGAGGGCGTCGAGGCTGACGAGGATCCCGTCGGTGACGGCGACCCCGGTGAAGGAGTGACCCGACCCGACGGCCTTGACCCGCTGTCCGTGCTCCGCGGCACCGGAGACGAGCGCGCTGAGTTCCTCCACCGAGCGCGGAGTCGCGAAGCGCAGCGGGTTCGCCGTCTCGGTGCCCGCCCAGTTGCGCCATGTGTCCTGTGCCATTCGCCCATCATGAACCTGGACGCTCGTCCAGGCAAATGGCAGGTTGGTCGGGCGTCCGTGTTGGTCGCGGGCGGGGCCCCCGCAGGTTCTACGATCAGAGGATGCTGAACAGGCTCCCTGCGGATGAACGTCGTGCCCAACTCGTCGAGTCGGCGCTGGCCATCGCGGAGCAGCGCGGCGTCGCGTCGGTCACGGTGCGTGCCGTGGCGGAGGAGGCGGGCGTCTCGCTCGGTGTGGTGCACTACTGCTTCGAGAGCAAGGAGGAGCTCCTCGCGGCGATGGGCGAGAGCCTGATTCTGCAGCTCAGCGCGTCGATGCGACTGGCGTTCGGTCAGGTGCGGCACGCGCCGGACCTGCGCGGGATCGACGGTCTGCGCGAACTCCTCCACATCGGAATCAGCGGAATGTGGCCGATCATCGAGGCCACCCCGGACCGTCAGTTGCTGACGTACGAGATCACCGCGCAGGCGCTGCGGCACCGCGCGTCCGGGAGTGAGCGTGCCGGCGACATCGCCGGTCAGCAGTATCGGACCATGGACGAGGAGGCGATCGAGTTCCTCGCCGAGTGCGCCCGCATCGCCGAAGTCGGCTGGGCCACCCCGGTCGAGGCGATCGCGCGGTTCGGTCTGGCCATCCTGGACGGGCTCGTGCTGCGGTGGCTCGTGGACCGCGACAGCGAGGCGATGATCGCGGCGCTGGACGACATGGTGCACGTGATCGCGTCGAAGGCGGTCGAGCGGGCCTGAGCGGGTCCGAGTCGATCTGGACAATCGTCCAACTCGGTGGTTGACTGGCGTCGCAGACCGATGGACAAGATTGGACGAACTGTGACGCCCACGCTCGACCGTCTCATCGCCTCGACCACCGAGGTCGACCCGCCGCTGGCCGCGCTGGATCTGACCACGTTGCGCGCCAACGCCGCCGACCTGGTGCTGCGCGCGGGCGGCACGCCCGTCCGCGTCGCCAGCAAATCCGTTCGCTGCCGCGCGGTACTCCAGGTCGCACTGGGGGAGAAGCTCACCGGGGCCGGCGGGTTCCGCGGGATCATGGCGTATTCACTGCGCGAGGCGATCTGGCTCGCCCGCCGCGGCGCGGACGACATCCTCATGGGCTACCCGACGGCCGACCGCGGGGCCATCGCCGAACTCGCAGCCGACCCCGAACTGCTGAACCGGATCACGTTGATGGTCGACAGCGACGACCACCTCGACTTCGTTCTCGTCGCGGCCGGCACCACCTCCCTCCGGGCCCGGCTGTGCATCGACGTGGACGCCTCGCTGCGGCTCGGCCCCCTCCACATCGGGGTCCGCCGTTCCCCGCTCCGCGAACCGTCCGCCGTCGCCGCCTTCGCGAAGCGCGCCGCGGGGCGGGGATTCGCCGTCGTCGGCGTCATGTTCTACGAAGCGCAGATCGCGGGTCTGCCCGATTCCAGTCCACCGATCGGCTGGATGAAGCGGGCGTCCGCGAATGAACTCGCGACCCGTCGCGGTGCCGTGGTGAACGCCGTGCAGTCGGAGGTCGGGGTGCTCGAAATCGTCAACAGCGGGGGCACCGGCTCGCTCGAGGTGAGCTCCGCGGACCAGGTAGTGACGGAGGTGACGGCCGGTTCCGGCCTGTACGTCCCGACGCTCTTCGACAGGTACCGCGCGTTCCGTCCGCACCCGTCGCTGTACTTCGCCCTGTCGGCGGTCCGGCGGCCGACCCCCGGCATCGCGACGCTGTTCGGCGGCGGCTACATCGCCTCCGGTCCCGCCGGGGGCAGTCGCGTGCCCAAGCCGGTGTGGCCGCCGCGGCTGAAGCTACTGCGCAACGAGGGCGCCGGCGAGGTCCAGACCCCGGTGACCGGAAAGGCGGCAGCGGATCTCGCCATCGGCGACCGGGTGTGGTTCCGGCACGCGAAGGCCGGCGAGCTGTGCGAGCGGTTCACCGAGGTGCACCTCGTCGAGTCGGACGGCTCCCGCACCGTGGTGCCCACCTACCGCGGCGAAGGTCAGTGCTTCGGCTGACCGGTGAGCCGCATGAAGGCACCCAGCTCGGTCAGACCTTCCGGGGTGCTCGGCATGTACTGCGTCAACGATTCCGACCGGATGATGATCGCCGCCCACTTGCCGCGGGACACCGCCACGTTCATCCGGTTCCGCGACAGCAGGAACGACATGCCGCGCGGCACGTCCTCGATCGCCGACGCGGTCATCGACACGATGGCAACGGCAGCCTCCCGCCCCTGGAACTTGTCGACCGTGCCCACCTCGACCTTGTCGAGACCGACCGCGGCCAGATCACGTTCGATCAACCCGACCTGCGCGTTGTACGGCGCCACCACCAGGATGTCGGACTCGTCGAGTGGGCGGGTGCCCTCGAACTCGCTGGGGTCGGTCCACCCGGAACCGAGCAGCTTCGTGATCCGGTTGACCACCTCCCGCGATTCCTCCGGGGATTGGGTGGCGTTGCCCTGGTGGTCGACGAAGACGGTGTGCACACCCGGCTCCAAGCCGTCGAGTCGCCGTGCGGCACTGGCAGATTCCTGCGAACGCAGCTTGCCATCGTAGGACAGCGTCGACACGGGTGCGCACAGTTCCGGGTGCATCCGCCACGTGCGTTCGAGGAAATAGCCCCGACTCGCGGGCAGAGCCCCGTGCCCCTCGGCGAGCCACCCGAGGGCCGACGCGTCCACCGGTTCCGGATGGGTGCCCTGGCTGACCTGCGGAAGTTGCTGGGGGTCGCCGAGAAGCAGGAGGTTGCGGGCCGCGCCGCCCACCGCGATGGTGTTGGCGAGAGCGAACTGCCCGGCCTCGTCGATGACCAGCAGATCGAGGCTGCCGGGCGGAACGCGGTCGGTGTTCGCGAAATCCCAGGCGGTCCCGCCGATCACGCAGCCCGTTTCCTCGGCCTGGTCGATGAAACCGGGGTAGTCGTTGGAGCTGATGTCGGTCCACGTCGCGGCGCGATGCCGCCCGTCCTTCTTCGCGACGAGTTCGGCGGGGAGCCCGGCCTTCACGACGCCGCCGAGCATGTTCTCGATCACCGAATGCGACTGGGCGACCACGCCGATCCGCCAGTGGTGCTGCTCGACGAGCGCCTTGATCACCCGGGCCCCGGTGTATGTCTTGCCGGTGCCGGGAGGCCCCTGCACCGCGACGTACGAGTCTTCGAGGTCGAGTAGTGCCGCGGTGATCGCGCCCGCGTAGTCCGTGCCGTCGACGGGCGGGAGCGGGTTCCCGCTCCGGGTGCGCGGGTCGGACCGCCGCAGAATGTCCACCGACGCGCACAGCGGAAGCTCCGGCAGCGGGGAGCACATGTCGTCCGCGGCCACCGCAATGGACGATTCGATGCGGTCGGTCGTGATCGGGGGACCGGGGGTGATCGCCGTCGGAAGTTGCACGTACTCCTCGCCGTTCAGGAGTTCCTCGACGATCACCACGTCGCGGCGCCTGCCGTCCTTCCCGACGTCGAGCACGTTGACCGTGCACGTTCCCCGCTGCTGCGGATTGTCGCCCGCGACCGCCTCGGGTGCGGGAGTGTCGTACAGCGCGTACATCGTGGTCTTGGGCCCCACCGTGCTCCCGGTCCCGAAACGGCCGGTGAGCTGCAGGCGCCGGCGCAGCTTGCGCTGCCGCGGACTGCTCTTGTGCCAGTTCTCCTCGACGACCGCGGACGACACCACCAGAACGTCCCGGATGTCCGACAGTTCGTCGTGCGGCACGACCAGCCGGTCGAAGTGCGCCCACCAGAACGGTTTCCGCTCGCGGCGGTGGTAGCCGACCGCAGCAGCCATGAGCGCGGCCGCCTGCTGGTCGTGCCCCCGATGCTCGCTCGGTCCGTGCCCGGCGAACTCGCGCAACGCCGCCTCCGCGGGGGTGCAGTCCTCGGTCACCGGGGTGGGCCCGTCGCCGGGCGGCCGGAGAGCCACGCCGTGCGTCTCCGCCTGCCCGATCAGCCAGTCGCGCAGCCGCAGCGTGGAGTCGCAGTCGTACTCGTTGTAGTCGGCGATGCCCTGCAGCAGCGCGCGTGCCTCGTCCTCCCGGCCGTTGTCGCGGTGATCGCAGTAGTCGGCGTACGCGACCACCGACGCGGCGGCATTGGTGACGTCGCCGTCGCGCGGCTGCTCCGGCATGTACAGCGGTTCGAGTTTCTTGATGCTGTAGGACCGTTCACCGATGCGCAGGCACCCGCGCACCACCGGATACAGGTCGACGAGGACGTTGTCGCGCAGCAGGGTGTCGACGGTCTCCTCGCCGACGCCGTGCCGTCCCGCCAGCCGCAGCAGCGCCGACTTCTCGTACGCGGCGTAGTGGTAGATGTGCATGTTCGGGTACTGCTGACGGCGCGCGGTGACGTAGTCGAGGAAGTCGACGAGTGCTTGCCGCTCCTCGGCGCGGTCGTGTGCCCAGAACGGCCGGAACACGGCGGCGTCGGCGGGACCCTCGACCACACCGAAGAGGTATTCGAGACCCCAGTCCGTGGATCCGTTCTCGGCCCAGAGCGGGTCTCCCTCGAAGTCGAAGAAGATGTCGCCGTCGTCCGGTTCGGGTAGCCCGCCCAGAGCCTGCGGGGCGTACACCTGGAACTCGGGGGTGCCCGAGGACTCCTGCCGCAACTGCAGGGCCGCCTGCGCGCGCAGCGACTCGAGGGTGCGCTCGGGGAGGCCCTCGACGCTGCCCGCGTACGCGGCGAGGGCGTCGAGTGTGCCGATCCCGGCCGCGATCAGCCGGCTCCGCTGCGTCGTGCGCATTCCGGCCACCAGCAGGAGGTCGCGGTGCTGCTCCACCTCCGGGGTGCACGTGTCGCACCGGCCGCACCCCGTGTACCGGGGGTCGCCCCATTCCGCGAGCGACTGCTCGTCGCGGTGCTCGTCGAGAATTCGTTCGAGCGAGGACCGTCGCGCGGAGTACACGGGAACGATGTCGCCGAGCGAGTGCGCCGAGTCGCTGTCGTCGCCGAGCAGCAGGTGGACGTCGGGGGACGTCGGGATCCCGTTGCCGGCCAGCGCTTCCGCGTACGCGGCGAGCTGCAGCAGGGCCGACACCTTCGCGTGTCGTGACAGTTTGGTGTCGTAGACGGCATACGTGTCGCCATCGCGGACGAGGAAATCGCAGAAACCCAGGAAGCGGCCGTCGAAGAACGTCCCCTGGTACACGACGTCGGCGCCGCCGCGGATCGCCTCCACGGTGGCCAGGTTCGCGTCGAACAGACCCAGCGCGGTGTATTCGGGACGGTCCATCGTGACCACCCCGTCGCCGTACTCGGCTCGGAACTGCTCGAGCCGGCGATGTTCGTGCGCATCGCCGAGGCTCGACGTCCGTCGCAGCATCGGATCGTCGTCGACGGACGGGGCGGCGGAACCGGCGCCGGCGAGCCCGAGCGTGGCGTCCAACCGGCGCAGCAACGCGAACTCGCAGGTGGCGGCCGCGGAGAGGTCGCTGGCGCTGTAGACGATGGTGTCGTCGAGGAGGAACACAGCTACGTCCCCAGTTCTGCCGGTGAGTTCACCCGGCCGATTGTGCCATCGGGGTGCGACAGGCCCAGAATGGCAGCCATGCCCTTCTTCGACGGCCACTCCGGACGAGTCCACTACCGGCACTGGAGCGCGGTGGGAGGACCTGTCGCCCAGTTGGTGTTTCTCCACGGCATGGGGCAGCACACGGGTCACTACCACCGGTTCGCGCGCGGACTGACGCCTGCCGGAATCGGGGTGTGGGGAATCGACCAGGCCGGTCACGGATTGTCCGAAGGCGACCATCCGGGATCGGTGGCGGACCTGGCGGAGGACGCCGCGCTTCTCACCGGCCTCGCCGGCAGGCACGCGCCGGATGTTCCGCTCGTGCTCATGGGGCATTCGCTCGGTGCCGCGGTCTCGATGGAACTTCTCGCGTCCGGTGACTCCGGTTTCCGGGGCGCGATTCTGTGCGGGACACCGAAGACCGCCGCCGTGCAGCAGACGGCGGACGCGCTCGGGTCACTCGGGATACCGCTGCTCGCGGTGCACGGCGTGGACGACCGCATCGCACCGATCGACCCCGTCCGGGACTGGGCGGCGGGGATCGCATGCCTCGAATTCCGGGAGTTCGACGACGCCGGCCACGACCTGCTTCACGAGAAGGTCCACACATCCGTGACCGCGGTGGTCCGCGACTTCATCCTCGGCGCTGCGCACCCGTGAGTGCGCGAGGAGTCTCTGCACTCCTCGAGCACTCACGGGCGGCGGAGCCGCCTACGCGTAGATGGCCTCGATGGCCGCGCCGTGCTCCTTGTGGATGACGTTCCGCTTGAGCTTCAGCGTGGGCGTGAGCTCACCGGTCTCCTGCGTGAAGTCGACCTCGAGGATGCGGTACTTCTTGATCCGCTCCGGGTTGGACACCTTCTTGTTGCCCTCGGCCACGGCCTCGTCGATCTCGGCGACCAGGTCGGGGTTCTTCACCAGTTCGGACACCAGGGTGTCGGCGGCCAGCCCGTGGCGTTCCTTCCAGCCCGGGAGGGTTTCGGAATCGAGGGTGATCAGCGCGCCGATGAACGGCTTGCCGTCGCCGACGACGAGGCACTGGCTGATCAGCGGGTGCGCGCGGAGCGCGTCCTCGAGGACCGCGGGCGCGACGTTCTTGCCGCCCGCGGTGACGATGATTTCCTTCTTACGGCCGGTGATCGAGATGTAGCCCTCTTCGTCGATCGAGCCGAGGTCGCCGGTGTGGAACCAGCCGTCCCGGATCGAATCCGCGGTGGCCTGCTCGTTGTGCCAGTACCCGCCGAAGACGACGGGACCCTTCAGGAGCAGTTCGCCGTCCTCGCCGATCTTCGCGGCGTGACCGTCGATCGGCTTGCCGACGGTGCCGACCTTCTGCGCGCGGGTGGTGTTCACGGAGATGGCGGCGCTCGTCTCCGTGAGGCCGTAGCCCTCGTACACGGGGACGCCGATGCCGCGGAAGAAGTGACCGAGGCGTGCACCGAGCGCGGCGCCACCGGAGACGGCGCGGTCGCACTCGCCGCCGAGGGCGGTGCGCAGCTTCGAGTAGACGAGCTTGTCGAACAGGGCGTGCTTGAGCTTGAGACCGAGCCCGGCGCCGCCGTTGTCCTGCGCCTCGCTGTACGCGATGGCGGTGGCGGACGCCTTCTCGAAGATGCTGCCCTTGCCGCCGTCGTACGCCTTCTGCTTGGCGGAGTTGTAGACCTTCTCGAACACGCGCGGCACCGACAGGATGAAGTGCGGCTTGAACGCGGCGAACTGGTCGAGCAGCGTGGTGAGGTCGGCGGTGTGCGCGACCGTGACCTTGGCGTCGAACGCACCGAAGGAGATGGCGCGAGCGAAGACGTGCGCGAGGGGCAGGAACATCAGGGTGCGCCTGCCGGCGTACATTGCGTCGCTGAGCGCCAGCTTCACGGCCGCGGACTCCGCGTAGAAGTTGGAGTGGGTCAACTGCACGCCCTTGGGGCGGCCCGTGGTGCCCGACGTGTAGATGAGGGTCGCGGGGGAGGACGCGCGCACCTGGTGACGACGCTCGTGCAACTGCTCGTCGGTGACGCCTTCGCCGCGCTTCGACAGCTCGTCGATCGCGCCGCCCTCGATCTGCAGGACCTCACGCAGGTCCGGCGCTGCGTCGGTGACGACCTTCAGCGCGTCGGCCTGCTTGGCATTCTCGACGACCAGCAGCGATGTGCCGGAGTCTTCGAGGATCCACTTCGCCTGATCGGGTGCGGACGTTTCGTAGATGGCGACGGTGCACCCGCCTGCCGTCCAGATCGCGTAGTCGATGACGACCCACTCGTACCGGGTCGCCGACAGGATCGCGACGCGGTCGCCGAGCTCGACGCCGGAAGCGATGAGGCCCTTCGCGACGGCGGACACCTGCTCCGCGAACTCGGCGGCGGTGACGTCTACCCACCCGCCGTTGCCGGGGCGCTTGAACGGAACGAACTTCGGGTCTTCCTCGGCATGACGGAAGACCGTGTCCGCCATGGAGGCGTCCTCCGGAATTGAGAACGACTGCGGTACCGAGAATTCACGCACTATGACCCCTCCACTGAAACGACATGACGGATGTGCATTCGATCACATTTGTCCCAGTTTCGCACCAGGGTCGATGTCCGTTATGTGTATTTCTTACCTGGACCAGCGGAGATAAGTGTAACTCGGCGTAAACTGATAACTCAGGCGGCCTCTTCGAGACGCCGCGAGTTCGCCGACAGCCAGCGCCGGATCGCATAGTTCAACTGGTCCGGATCGACACCGAGTTCGGTCGCCGTCGCCTCGAGGATCTCCTCGGCCAGGCCGTCGTCGGTGGCTTCCGAAATTCCGAGCGCGCCGCTGATGAACACGTCCGCCACCCGATTCGGCCGGACACCCGGGATCCCGGCGAGCATCAGGAAGTGCGCCCACGTGACGTCGCTGCTCTCCCCGCACACCTCGTTCCACGCGTCGTGGATCTGCTCCAGGGCGGCTTCGTCCCGGGCGGCTTCGAGGAGGTCGTCGATGCTGTTGATCCGGAGCTGGTGTAGTCGCTCCGCCGCCAGCTGGATGTGACGCGCCTCGATCGGCACACCGGTCGCGGAGTACCGCCGTTTGTACGAGCCGACCTTGCCCGCCCACTGATCCGAGCTGCCCGCCTCCTCGAACGTGCGGAGAAGGTCGCGGGCGCCGTCGGTGAGGGGCTGATCGGGGTGCGCCCGCCGGTACGCCAGGTAGCGGTCGACGACGGCGACCTCGCTGTGCCCGGCGCTCGACTGCACCGATTCGATGATGCAGAGGGCGAGGCTGTGCCGGTAGGCATCGGAGGTGACCCAGCCGGACGGGTCGCCCAATCGGTCGCGGCAGGCGGTGACGACGGTTTCGACGGTATCGGCAGAGACGGTCACGAGATCCTCCAAAGGCAGTCTGTTCTGTGCTCTGTCCGGTGTATCGACAGGGCCTCCGGGAACGTTGCACTGGAGCTGAGGATTCCTCGAGAACCACCGTCAGTGGTGGGCCAGCAGGTCTGTGACCTCGGTGTCCGAGAGTTGATGGAAATCGTCGTACGCGTTGCCGACGCCGCCGAGATCGGCCGGAACGTACGGGCAGACCACCTCGTCGGCGGTCACGCGCAGACGTCCGACGGCCTCGGGCGCCGCCACCGGGACCGCGACGATCACGCGCGCCGCGCCCAGTTTCCTCACCGATTGGCAGGCCACCGCCGCGGTCGCGCCCGTGGCCATGCCGTCGTCGACGAGGACGGCCGTGCGGCCCTTCAGCGACGCTCGCGGCTTGCCGCCGCGCAGCACCCGCGCCCGCCGTTCGAGTTCGCGGCGCTCCTTCGCCTCGACCATGGCGAGTGCGGTCTTGCTGATCCGGGCGATGCGGAGGACGTCGTCGTTGATCACCCGGGATTCGCCCTCACCGATGGCACCCATGGCGAGTTCCGGCTGCCACGGGACACCCAGTTTGCGGACGAGGACCACGTCGAGGGGCGCCGACAGGGCGGCAGCGATTTCGAACGCGACGGGGACGCCGCCGCGCGGCAGACCGAGCACCACCAGATCGGTCCCGCGCAGGTGCTCCAGTGCGGCGGCCAGTCTGCGGCCGGCGTCGGCGCGACTGGTGTACAACATCGAACGCTCCGTGATCGGGGAGAACTGTTCGTCTCCGACGCTACTCCCGATCCCGCCGTTCAGATCTCGCTGACGGTGAATCGGCGCAGCGCGAGGGCGGGGTTTTTCTCCCGCACCTCGGTGATCCGTTCCGCGCTGACCTCCGCGACCGCGGTGCCCACCCGCTCACCGAGTGACGCGAGGGTCACGCCCATCGGATCGACGATCATGCTGTTCCCGGCCCCGGTGCGCGCGCTCTGGTCGGCGGCGACGACGTACACGGTGTTCTCGATGGCGCGCGCCCGCACGAGGGTGGACCAGTGGTCCTCCTTCAACGGCCCGGGCACCCACTGCGCGGGCAGCAGCAGCACGTCGGCGCCCGCGTCGACGATGCGGCGGGTGACCTCGGGGAACCGGAGGTCGTAGCAGGTCTGCATGCCGAACGTGAGGCCGTCGACGGCGAACGTCTCCGGGGCGCCGATCTCCCCGGCGCGGATGACGTCGGATTCCTTGTAGCCGAACGCGTCGTACAGGTGGAGTTTGCGGTAGGTGGCGACGATGTCGCCGCCCGGTCCGAGCGCGACGAGGGTGTTGGAGATGTGATCGTCCCCGGGCAACTGCTCGTTGACCCCGGCAATCAGGTGGACGTCGAGTTCCTTCGCGGTCGCGGCCAGCCCGCTGACGAACTTGCCGTCCAGGCCCTCGGCCGACTCGACGATCCGCTCGTCGGTTCTCGGCGCCGTGAACATCGCGTACTCCGGCGCCACCACCACCTTCGCGCCGCGGCCCGCGGCCTCGGCGGCGAGCGTGCGGAGGGTGCGCAGGTTCTCGTGCTTGTCCTGACTGGGAGCGAACTGAATGACAGCGACATCGACCATGCCGTCCACGCTAGGCGACGAGGTGCGGCAGGTGTCTCCCGTCCCGGTCGCCGCGTATTTCCGCGGCGTGGCGATGCACTGTGGACTCGTGCACTAAACTGCTGGTCAATGAGTGATATCGAGCGTGACCCCGAACCCCCCACTTTTGCCGACCTCGACATCGATGATCGGGTCTTGAAGGCACTGTCCGATGTGGGCTACGAGTCGCCCTCGCCGATCCAGGCAGCCACCATTCCGCCCCTCCTCGCCGGCAACGACGTCGTCGGCCTGGCGCAGACCGGCACCGGCAAGACCGCTGCGTTCGCGGTACCGATCCTCTCGAAGATCGACCTGACGCAGAAGTCGCCGCAGGCGTTGGTCCTCGCTCCGACGAGGGAACTGGCGCTGCAGGTCGCGGAGGCGTTCGGCAAGTACTCCGCCCATATTCCGGGCCTGCACGTGCTGCCCATCTACGGTGGTCAGAGTTACGGCGTCCAGTTGTCGGGGCTGCGGCGCGGCGCACACGTCGTGGTGGGCACGCCCGGTCGAGTGATCGACCACCTGGAGAAGGGCACGCTCGACCTGTCCAAGCTCTCGTACCTCGTCCTGGACGAGGCCGACGAGATGCTGAAGATGGGTTTCCAGGAGGACGTCGAGCGCATCCTCGCCGACACTCCGGAGTACAAGCAGGTGGCGCTGTTCTCGGCGACGATGCCGGGGGCCATCCGCAAGATCTCGAAGCAGTACATGCACGATCCCGTCGAGATCACGATGAAGTCGAAGACGTCGACGGCCTCCAACATCTCGCAGCGGTACGTCCAGGTGGCGCACCAGCGCAAGCTCGACGCCCTGACGCGTGTCCTCGAGGTCGAGGACTTCGAGGCGATGATCATCTTCGTGCGCACCAAGCAGGCCACCGAAGACCTCGCGGAACGACTGCGCTCGCGCGGATTCTCCGCGTCGGCGATCAACGGCGACATCGTGCAGGCGCAGCGTGAGCGGACCATCGGCCAGCTCAAGAGCGGCGCCCTCGACATCCTCGTGGCCACCGATGTGGCCGCGCGTGGCCTGGACGTGGACCGCATCTCCCACGTCGTCAACTACGACATCCCGCACGACACGGAGTCGTACGTCCACCGGATCGGCCGTACCGGTCGCGCCGGGCGCGCCGGCGAGGCGTTGCTGTTCGTGGCACCGCGCGAGCGGCACCTGCTCAAGGCCATCGAGAAGGCGACCCGTCAGCCGCTGGCCGAGATGCAGCTGCCCAGCGTCGACGACGTCAACGCGCAGCGTGTGTCCAAGTTCGGCGACTCGATCACCGAGAGCCTCACGTCCGACAATCTGGCGTTGTTCCGCAAGATGATCGAGGACTACGAGCAGGAACACGACGTGCCGCTCGCCGACATCGCCGCCGCGCTCGCGGTGCAGTCGCGCGACGGTGAGGCGTTCCTCATGGCGCCCGAACCGCCGCCCGCGCCCCGCCGTGAGCGCGAGCCCCGCGAACGTCCGGCGCGCCGGTTCGACGACGGCCCCCCGACGCGGTCGCGTGGACCGGAGGGCCAGGAGCTCGCGACGTACCGCATCGCGGTCGGCAAGCGGCACCGTGTGGTGCCGGGTGCGATCGTCGGTGCCATCGCGAACGAGGGTGGGCTGCGGCGCAGCGACTTCGGGCACATCAGCATCCGCCCGGACCACAGCCTGGTGGAGTTGCCCGCCGACCTGTCCAGCGAGACCCTCGAGGCTTTGCGTCGTACCCGGATCTCCGGAGTGCTGATTCAGCTGCAGCCCGATTCGGGTCCGCCGTCGGGCCGACCGCGCGGTGGCCGCGACGATCGGGCAGGCGGAAAGTTCCAGCGCGACCGGGACAGCCGGAAAAGGCCGCGCGAGTAGTTCTCACGCGGCCCTCCCGAAGGGGATCCCCGGCGGTTACGCCGGGGGAGCGGGAGCCGGGGCGGGCTGTGCCGCCTCGGCGGGCAGCGGGCCCTCCTCTGGAACGAAGAACGAACCGACGGTCGGCAGCACGTAGCAGGTCGCGTTGGTGTAGCCGACGGTGCCGAAGATCGATGCCACGACGGTGCCCGGCCCCGTCGCCACGACCTTGTTCAGCGCCGGGTAGCCGCCTTCGGTGACGCCGTCGAGGGGCAGGATTCCGCTGGCGCCGGTCTTGGTGTTGATCCACGCGACGTTGAGTCCCGAGGACTTCACGACACCGGGGTACGCGGAGAGGGCCTGGAAGCTGATCTCGTTGGCCTTCACCTCGGCGGTGGGCCCGGTGGTGCCCGACGCCAGCGTCAGCGTGACCGGTGCGACGGTGCCGCAACCCACGGTCGGTGCGGTGTAGAGGAACGGGGTGTACGCGCCCGCGACGTCATGCAGCACCGTCGACGTGGCCAGCGCCTCGACCGCGGCCTTCGCCTCGGGCTTGTCGGCCTGGGTGCGCAGTTCGGCGAGGCCGGGGACGTCCGGGGTGGCCGGTTCGGCCGCTGCCGTGCCCGACAGGCCGAAAGTCGCCGCGATACCGACCGTTGCCGCCGCGATCGTGCGTCGCATCACGCTCATACCGTCCACCTGAACTCCTCGTTGTCTCGTCCGGGCGGCTCTGCAGCGCCGCCCGAGCGGAGAATTTACCCGAGAGAGCGGAAACAGTCAGGACCAGCTGCCGCCGCCGGCCAGCGTATCGGCGCGCGCGCCGTCGAGGGATTGCCGGATGATGTCGGCGTGACCGGCGTGCCGGGCGAGTTCCTCGATCTGGTGCAGCAGCATGTACCGGACCGTGAAGACGACTCCCGACGCCATCCACTGCGCCACGTCGGCGGGCAGGTCGACGTCGCGATCCAGATCGGTTTCGGCGGCGACGGCGGCCTCGGTAGCGCGCTGTGCGTCGTCGAAGCGGGCGAGGAGGGCGTCGACGGTCTCGTCCTCGGTGACGTTCCATGCGGCCATCCACGCTGCCACCGGGTCGTCGCCGACATCGCGCGGAGCCCCGGTGATGCGGGAGGTCATCGCCTCTTCGCCGTCGATCACGTGCTTGAGGAGGGACGCCAGGCTCATCTCGCTGGCGCTGGGCACACTGCGGGCCTGCTCCTCCGTCAGCCCGGACATCGCGTTGCGGAAGGCGGTGCGCTGGTTGTCCAGCATGAGGAGAAGGAGTCCGCGCTCGTCGGAGATGGGGTTCTGGGTGCTGGGTGTCTCGGTCATGAGTTCAGTGTGGCGCGAATAGCGGACACCTACTGTCCTCGATCGACACTCTGCGCGCGTCCCCAGCGGTTCGGGCAGGACCGACCTACGATCGAGGCACGTGTCCGGGGAACGCCCCTGTTCCTGTGATCGAGTCGCGAACCGAGGTGCTTATGGCCCTGGAAGATTCGTCGTCGGCCTTCGCCGACCCGTCCCGGGAGGGCGCGGCCTCACCGGAGCACGACCTCGAAGGCCACATCATCGAGGCCCGGTCCGAAGACTTCTTCCACGCCAGAGAACTGCAAGTGGACAACGAGTGGTTCAAGACCGCGGTGTTCTACGAGGTGCTGGTCCGCGCGTTCTTCGATTCCTCCGGCGACGGAACGGGCGATCTCCAGGGGCTGACGTCCAAGCTCGACTACCTGTCCTGGCTCGGCGTCGACTGCCTGTGGCTGCCGCCGTTCTACGACTCACCGCTACGCGACGGCGGTTACGACATTCGCGACTTCCGCGCCGTGCTCCCGGAGTTCGGGACGGTCGAGGATTTCGTCCAGCTCTTCGATCAGGCGCACCGCCGCGGGATCAGAGTCATCACGGACCTGGTGATGAACCACACCTCCGACACGCACGCATGGTTCCAGGAGTCGCGCACCGACCCCGAGGGCCCGTACGGCGACTTCTACGTGTGGTCGGACCGTGACGAAGGGTATCCGGACGCGCGCATCATCTTCGTCGACACCGAGACGTCCAATTGGACGTGGGATCCGGTGCGCAAGCAGTACTACTGGCATCGCTTCTTCTCCCATCAGCCGGACCTGAACTACGACAATCCCGACGTCCAGGACGCGATGATCGACGTGCTGCGATTCTGGCTGGACCTCGGAATCGACGGCTTCCGGCTGGACGCCGTGCCCTATCTGTTCGAGCGGGAGGGCACCAACTGCGAGAACCTCCCCGAGACGCATGCGTTTCTCAAGAAGTGCCGGGCCGTCATGGACGCCGAGTACCCGGGGCGGGCGCTGCTCGCCGAAGCCAACCAGTGGCCCTCGGACGTCGTGGAGTACTTCGGGGAGCCGGACGTGGGCGACGAGTGCCACATGGCGTTCCACTTCCCGTTGATGCCCCGCATCTTCATGGCCGTGCGCCGGCAGAACCGGTTCCCGATCTCCGAGATCCTCGCGCAGACCCCGCCGATTCCGAGTTCGTGCCAATGGGGAATCTTCCTCCGGAACCACGACGAGCTGACCCTCGAAATGGTGTCGGACGAGGAGCGTGACTACATGTATTCCGAATACGCGCAGGATCCGCGGATGAAGGCGAACATCGGCATCCGGCGACGTCTCGCGCCGTTGCTCGAGAACGACCGCAACCAGCTCGAGCTGTTCACCGCGCTGTTGCTGAGCCTGCCGGGTTCGCCCGTCCTCTACTACGGCGACGAGATCGGCATGGGCGACAACATCTGGCTCGGCGATCGGGACTCGGTGCGGACTCCCATGCAGTGGACGCCCGACCGCAACGCCGGATTCTCCCGTGCCGACCCGGCCCGAATGTATTTGCCGGTCATCATGGATCCCACGTACGGCTACCAGTCGGTGAACGTCGAGGCGCAGATGAACTCGACCAACTCGTTGCTGCACTGGACCCGCCGCCTGATCCAGGTTCGCAAACAGCATCCGGCGTTCGGAACGGCGTCGTTCACCGAACTCGGCAGCGCGAACCCGGCCGTCCTGTCGTATGTGCGGGAGACGCCGCCGAGTCGGGACCGCCCGTACAGCGACGTCATTCTGTGCGTCAACAACCTGTCCAGGTTCCCGCAGGCGGTGATCCTGGACCTCACCCAGTTCGCCGGCCGAATCCCCGTGGAGCTCACCGGTTCCGTTCCCTTCCCCGCGATCGGGGACGACGGATACATGATCACCCTTCCCGGTCACGGATTCTTCTGGTTTGCGCTGCAACCGGATCCGAAGTCCGGCGGCGCGGTGAGCGGACACCCGGTCAGCAGCGAAGCGGAACAGGCGGTGCAGCAGTGAACGAACCCACCAGTGAACGCATTCCYGACGAGTCCCTCGAGCGGCAACTCGTCCGGTGGTTGCCGGACCGGCGGTGGTTCGCCGCCAAGGGCACCACCATCGCGGCGGTGCGGATCCTGCTGCGCCACGAACTGACATCGGCGTTCGGGTTCTCCGCCGAGCATCTCCTGGTGTCGGTGGAGTTCGAGGCGGGGCCGCCGCAGGTGTACCAGATACCGCTGGGGTTCCGCAGTCATCTGCCCGAGGACCTCGAGCCGTGGGCGCTGCCGGACGGCGACGGGAACGTCATGATCGCGTACGACGGCCTGCACGATGCCGAGATCATCACCCTGTACGCCGACCTGCTGTCGGAAGCGGAGGGATCCGGGCCGGTGCAGTTGAAAACGGTGCCGGGCACGGTGATCGAACCGGGGCTCCGTGGGCGGACACTCGGCGCGGAGCAGTCGAACACGTCGGTGGTGCTGGGGGAGAAGCTCCTGATGAAGATCTTCCGTCTGGTCACGCCGGGCGTGAACCCGGACGTCGAACTCCACCTCGCGCTCGCCGAAGCGGGCAGCGAATACGTGGCGACGCTGCGAGCGTGGATGGAGACGGACGTGGCCGGGATTCTGACGACCCTCGCGATGGTCCAGGATTTCGAGGCCAATTCGGCGGACGGGTGGAGCATGGCGCTCGGCAGCGTCCGCGACCTCCTGATCGAAGCGGATCTCCACGCCGCGGAGTTGGGGACGGACTTCGCCGGTGAGTCCTATCGGATGGGCGCCGCCGTCGCCGAGGTGCACGCCACCCTGGCGCGTGCGCTCGGTGCGGAGGAACGACAGGTGGCGTCGACGACCGTGGAGGCGATGACGCGCAGGCTGGACGCCGCCACCTCGATCGTTCCCGAACTGGGGGAGGTGGCGGCGGCGGTGCGGGGCAAGTTCGCCGAGGCGGAAGCTCTGGGCGCTACCACCGTCCAGCGGATTCACGGCGACCTCCACCTCGGTCAGGTGCTGCGGACACCGGAGCGCTGGCTGCTCATCGACTTCGAGGGGGAGCCCGCCAAGACGCTCGACGAGCGCCGGGAACGGGACAGCCCGTTGCGGGATGTCGCGGGAATGCTGCGGTCCTTCGACTACGCCGCTCACCACCTGCTGGCAGATTCGGTGCCGATGGGAGCGATGGGGGCGGCGTCGCAGCGGGACTTCCGCGCGAGGGAGTGGGCGCAGCGCAACGCCGACGCCTTCTGTGAGGGCTATGCCTCTGTGTCGGGCACCGACCCGCGTGAGGCGGCGGCGTTGCTCCGGGCCTACGAACTCGACAAGGCGGTGTACGAGACCGTGTACGAGGCGAGGAACCGTCCCAATTGGATCGGCCTGCCCCTCTCCGCCATTCGTAGACTCACCTCAGCACCTCGGTGAGCGTCGGGGACGACACCGTGCCCGGGTCGAACTGAGTGCGGTACAGCTCCTCGTACCGGCCGCCCGCGGCGAGCAGCTCTGAGTGGGTGCCGCGTTCGACGATGCGCCCGGCCTCGACCACGAGGATCAGATCGGCCGCGCGGACGGTCGACAGCCGGTGCGCGATCACCACCGCGGTCCGCCCGGCGAGGGCCTCGCCCAGCGCCTCCTGGACGGCGGCCTCGGACGTGGAGTCGAGGTGCGCCGTCGCCTCGTCGAGGATGACCACCCGCGGATGCGCGAGCAGCAGGCGCGCGATGGTCAGCCGCTGGCGTTCGCCTCCCGACAGCCGGTAGCCGCGTTCGCCGACCACCGTGTCGAGGCCGTCGGGCAGGGCCGCGACGAGGTCGGTGAGCCGCGCCCGTTCGAGCACCTCCGCGAGTTCGGCCGGCGTGGCACCCGGCCGGGCGAGCAGGAGATTGGCCCGCACGCTGTCGTGGAAGAGGTGCCCGTCCTGAGTCACCATGCCGACGGTGGCCCGCACGGAGTCGGCGGTCAGGTCGCGCACGTCCACCCCGCCGAGTTTCACCGAGCCCGCGTCCGCGTCGTAGAGCCGGGGAACCAGTTGGGCGATGGTGGACTTGCCGGCTCCGGACGATCCCACCAGCGCGACCATCTGCCCGGGTTCGGCGCGGAACGAAAGCCGGTGCAGCACCTCGACGCCGCCGCGGGTGTCGAGGGTCGCGACCTCCTCGAGCGATGCCAGCGACACCTTGTCGGCCGAGGGATACGCGAATTCCACGGAGTCGAACTCCACCGACACCGGGCCGTCGGGCACCGCGACCGCGTCGGGCTTCTCCGCGATCAACGGCTTCAGGTCGAGGACCTCGAAGACGCGCTCGAAGCTCACCAGCGCGCTCATCACGTCCATGCGTGCGCTGGCCAGTGCGGTGAGGGGCGAGTACAACCGGGTCAGCAGCATCGCCATCGCGACAACGGCTCCCGCGTCGAGTTGTCCGCGCAGCGCGTAGAACCCGCCCAGTCCGTAGACGAGCGCCAGCGCGAGAGCGGACACGAGCGTGAGCGCGGTGACGAACACCGACTGCAGCATCGCCGTGCGGACACCGATGTTCCGTACCCGCCGGGCACGGACCGCGAACTCGGCGGACTCCTCCGACGGACGACCGAACAGCTTCACGAGGGTGGCACCCGGCGCCGAGAACCGCTCCGTCATCTGAGTGCTCATCACCGAATTGTGGTTGGCTGCCTCACGATTGAGTTGAGCCAGCCGCGCGCCCATCCTGCGGGCGGGCAGGACGAAGATCGGCAACAGCAGCAGTGCGCACAGCGTGATCTGCCAGGAGATCCCGATCATCACGATGAGCGTGATGCCGAGCGTGACGAGGTTGGACACCACGCCCGACAGCGTGTCGCTGAACGCGCGCTGCGCACCGATCACGTCGTTGTTGAGGCGGCTGACCAGCGCGCCGGTGCGAGTGCGGGTGAAGAAGGCGATCGGCATCCGCTGCACGTGGTCGAACACGGCGGTCCGCAGGTCGAGGATCAGGTTCTCGCCGATGCTCGCGGACAGCCACCGCGTCCACAGGGCGAGTGCGGATTCGAGTACGGCGATGACCGCGATGAGCGCCGCGAGGCGCACGATCACGGACACCGCGTCGCCGCCGACGATGGCGTTGACGACCCGGCCCGCCAGCACCGGGGTGGCCACCGCCAGCGCGGCCGTGACGACGCTGAGCAGTAGATACCACCCGAGGCTGCGACGGTGCGGCAGAGCGAACCGGGCTATCCGCCGCAGCGTCGTGCGGGAGAAGGGTCGACGATCCTCTTGGGCGTGCATCGCGTTGTACATCGCGTTCCACGCCGTGACTTCCATGCTCATGCCAGCGGCCTCCTGTCGCTATCCCCCCACGGTAGAGCCGGGGTATGACACGACGGTAGAACCTCAACGTTACTCGAGGTCAAGCGGCGAGCGCGGAAGCGCTACTTCGCGACGTCCACGACCACCCGCGTCGGGTCGGACAGAGTCGACACCGTGAAGGGCCGGCCCGGTTGCGTCACGCCGATGAACGACTGCGTGACGCCTTCGAACACGAGCGCGCCGTTGACCTCCGTCACCGTGCCGCCGGGAACACCGGGCACCGGGTTGGGGCCCGAGTATCCCTCCACATCACTGTCGAACGGGTACGCCGAGCCGTCGATCTGCACCTGCAGGATGCCGTTGCCCGACACCGGAATCGTCTTGCCGCTTCCGTCCTGCACCGCCTCGTCCACATACGCGACCCGCCAGCCCGGTGTGCCCTTGCCGCCGAGTTCGTACACCACACGGTCGAATCCCTCGTGCTCGCCGACGCGGACGTCGGTGACCGTGAGCTTCGCTGACCCGGACGCCGCGGACGATTTCGGCGACGCATCGGTCGGGATCGGCGCCGACTCGGATTCGAGGGCGCTGCTGGTGGTGGCGGCCGCGGCCGGTGACGTCGCCGCCACACTGCTGGGGGAGTTCGACTCCGAGCATCCGGTGAGCGTCAGGGCCAGGGCGCAGGCGGCGAACGCGGCGAAGGGACCGATCCGGTGGTTGATCATGATCCGATCGTAAGCCGGGGCCGATCAGAGAAGGGGAAGCCCGTGGCGTGGCGTCGCGATCGCGTCCAGATACAGCCAATTGCCGTTCTCACGGACGAATCGGCTGTTCTCGTGCAGCGATTCGCGGCGGCCGTCCAGCACGTAGTGCGCGCGGAACTCTACGGTGCCGGTGGTGTCGAGCAGTCCGCCGCCGCTCGTGCCCAGGATGTCGAGTCGGGTCCAGCGCTGCTCCGGATCGAGGTCCAGGGTCCCGGGCCGGGTGCTCGGATGCCACGTCGCGAGGAGGTAGTCGACATCCAGGACGGCGAACGCGCTGAACCGCGATCGCATGAGGCGCTCGGCCGTGGGCGCCGTGGTCTCGCCGCGGTGATACCTCCCGCAGCACTCGTCGTACGGTTCACCGAGCAGGCAGGGGCATCGAACGGTCACCGTCCCAGTATGGACGGCGGTCACACGAGCTTGTGGGTGCGGTCCTTCCAGTACGGCGCGCGCAGTTCCCGCTTGAGGATCTTGCCGGTGGGGTTGCGGGGGAGCAGGTCGACGACGTCGACCGTCGTCGGGCACTTGAACTTCGCCAGACGCTGGCGGGTGTAATGGATCAGCTCGTCCGGTTCGATACTGGTTCCGGTCACCGGCACGACGACGGCCTTGACCGTCTCACCCCAGTGGTCGTCGGGCACGCCGATCACCGCCACCTCCGCCACCGCCGGGTGTTCGACGAGCACCCGTTCGATCTCGGGGGAGTACACGTTCTCACCACCGGTGATGATCATGTCCTTCAGCCGGTCCTCGATGAACACGAAACCGTCGGCGTCCGCCCGCCCCATGTCGCCGCTGCGCAACCACCCGTCGGCGGTGATCGCCTCCGCGGTCGCCTCGGGCTTGCCGAGATAGCCCGGCGTGCGTTGTTCCGAACGCCACCACAGTTCCCCGGTCTCGCCGGAGGCGACGTCCTCGGCGGTGGCCGGGTCCACGATGCGCATCTCCACACCGGGAATGGGCTGTCCTGCCGACGCCATCCTCGCCTCCTGTGCCGCATCGCGATGCACCTCGGGCAGCAGAGCGGTGACGACACCCGCGCACTCGGTCATTCCGTAGACCTGGACGAACTCCGCCTCCGGCCAGGCGGCGAGCGCGCTGCGCAGCAACGGCAGCGGCATCGGCGCCGCGCCGTACGTGATGCGATGCAGCRCACCGAACGCGGCCACGGCCTGCTCGCCTGCGGCGAGCACTCCGGCGATCACGGGCGGCACCAGGAACGCGATGTTTGCACCCGCAGCGAGCGCGCCGAACAGGGACGGGGCGTCGGCCTCCCGGGTGAAGTGGCACCGGGCGCCGGCGTGCACGCCCATGATCGCGTAACAACTTCCGCCGACGTGGAACAGCGGCATGGCGACGAGCAGGCAGTCGTCGTGCCGCGCGGGCAGGATCTCGAGCACCGCGGCGCTGTGGGCGATCAGATTGCGGTGGGTCAGCTGAACGCCCTTCGGCCTGCCGGTGGTTCCCGAGCTGTACAGGATCAGCGCGGTGGCATCCGCTCCCACCTCCGGCCTCGACGACAGCACCGACGCCTCGGCCAGCCACGGCTCGAACTCGTCGTGCTCCCCGCCGACGGTGATGATCTGCTCGATGCCGGTCAACCGGTCGCGCAGTGCCATGACCTGTTGGAGGAACTCGTTGCCCACGAACAGGATCCGCGCCCCGGAATCGTTGATCACGTAGTCGAGTTCCTCGCCGGCCAGCCGCCAGTTCGGAACCGCGGCGGCCGCGCCGAGGAGCGACGCGGCGTAGGTGACCTCGAGGCAGGACAGATGGTTCTTGTCGACGAACGCGACCGTGTCACCGGCCCGGATTCCGCCCTCCGCCAAGGCTCCCGCGATGTGCAGGATCCGGTCGTGCCAACCGGACCACGTGTATTCGGTGCCCTGGAACTGCACGGCGACGTCGTCCGGTCGGACCTGCGCCCAGTGCGCGAGGCGGTCGAAGATGATCTCGTTGTCGGCGTCCGACATGCGCCCACCTCTCGTCTGTGACGTCAGTCACATCAGGCTAGTAGCCGGTGATCCGATCAGTGACGTTTTGCCTCACGCGGCCGAACTGCTTCGGCTCTGTGCGTCCGCGCGTCGCAGCGCGGCGGTGCCGAGGGCGCCGACCACGATCAGGGTGATGCCCAGCCAGTCGGGGTCGTTGTCGGTGACGAGCATCGCGATCCCCACGCCGATCACGAACGGCGGCAGGAAGTCGAACAGTTTGACGAGGGGTGGTGCCACCTCTTCCGGTTCCCCGGGCTCCCGCGGCGCCTGCGCGCTCGCCACGTCCGGATACCACTCGGTGAAGGACAGCGCGAACAGCAACGCCCCGATCGGGATGATCCAGCCCGTCCAGAAATTGTCCGGTTGGTCGAGGACGAGGTCGCCATACAGTCCGGCCGCCGCCGACACCGTGAAGGACAGCCCCCACACCAGCGTGATGAGCTGGTTGACCTTGAGGAACAGCGGCGAGTTCCAATACTCCTCGGGTGTGGTCTCTTTCGCGTACGGCAGGGTGAACGGATTGCGCAGTAGCAGCGAGCCGAACGCGAACGCGACCAGCGCCAGGCTCGACATCTCGCCTGACCACTTCTCCAGCCAGGTGATCAGGTCGTCGGACGCGAACAGTCCGATCGCGGCGAGGCACCCGAAGTAGAGGATGTCGAACACTTCGAGGGGTTTGAGGGTTCCGCTGCGGCGGTGGCTGAGGAACAGGAACAGGATCGACAACCCGAGTGCGGTGGCGACCGATTCCTCGAACCGCCCGGGGCCGGACAGCAGCGACATCACGATCCACGGCGCCAGGCCGGCGAACGGTGATTGCAGGAACGCGTCGAGGAACCGCGATCCGGCCCGAGGTTTGGGGGATTCGATGGCCATGAGGCTCTCCTTCGCACCGGCGATACCGGAATTCTCCCAGGTCGGTACTTCCGTTGTGGGCGTTTCCGCGGGGGTCTCCGTGTCCGAGATCACGGCCGCGGCGACCGAAGATCAGGGTGGTCCCTGATGGCGGGCCGCAGCGGGTGTCGACAAGATGGAGGAGTGCGCCGCGCGTGCACCGTCCCGGCCCGTCACCACGGGGCCGGACCGCCACAAGAGGAATACGAAAGGCGATCATGAGCACGCATGCCCCCGCTGTCGCTGCCCGTGCTGTCGAGCTGTCCAAGACGTACGGCACCGGCGACACCCAGGTCCACGCGCTCAGCGCGGTATCCGCGGAGTTCGCCCGTGGTGAGTTCACCGCGATCATGGGACCGTCCGGTTCCGGTAAGTCGACGCTGATGCACTGCCTGGCCGGTCTCGACGCGGCCAGTTCGGGTTCGGTCCTCATCGGCGACACCGAGTTGACGACGCTGACGGACAAGCAGATGACGCAGCTGCGACGCGACCGGATCGGCTTCGTGTTCCAGGCATTCAACCTGGTGCCGACGCTGACGGCACTGGAGAACATCACCCTTCCGCTGGACATCGCGGGCCGCAAGCCGGACGCCGCATGGCTCGAGAACGTGCTCACCAAGCTCGGACTGCAGGACCGTCTCGAGCACCGCCCGGGCGAGTTGTCCGGTGGTCAGCAGCAGCGCGTCGCGTGCGCGCGCGCGTTGGCCGGGCAGCCGGAGATCATCTTCGGCGACGAGCCCACCGGCAACCTCGACTCCAAGTCCTCTGGTGAGGTGCTGTCGATCCTGCGGGCCGCGGTGGACGAGTTCCACCAGACCGTCGTCATCGTCACGCACGATCCCCGGGCGGCGGCCTACGCCGACCGGGTGGTCTTCCTCGCCGACGGCAAGATCGTCGACGAACTGCGTGACCCGACGGCCGATTCGGTCCTCGACACCATGAAGCGACTCGACGAGCCCGCTCACGCCCTCGCGTCCGACGCGGCGGTCTGACCGCATGGCGTCCACATCCAGCGCCCCGATGCGCAAGGTGTCGCTGCGCAACCTGGCGGCACACAAGGTCCGGCTGGCGCTGACGGTGCTGTCCGTGGTGCTCGGCACCGCGTTCGTCGCCGGCTCCTTCGTCTTCACCGACACACTCCAGAAKACGTTCGACTCGATCTTCGAGAACACCGCGCAAGGGGTCGACGTCCGGGTGTCGAGCGA
>NZ_JBFUGT010000051.1:0-40105 GCF_056402775.1 Rhodococcus sp. P3_B8 | reverse complement strand
GCCACCTCGGCGTGGGTGCACTGGTACAACACCGGCCGGCTCATGCATCGTCTCGGGCGGATCCCACCGGCCGAGTACGAAGCCAAGTACTACGCTGAACACCGTGCCGATCAACCGGTCGCACACAAATGACAGTGTGTGCATGAGACCCGGGATGGTTCAATCTGTCTCGGGTCGAGGCCCGCGCCACCCTCGACCATTTGCGTGCCGGGGTGTCGAAGAATCCGCACGACCTGGTTCCGGTCGCCCACACGCGCGGCGTCCGCGGCTAACGGGCGGAAAGGGATTTTCCGATGACCAGTCCGGATCCGAGCGTCACCATCAAGGCGCTCCGCGAGATGCTCGTGGTCAAAGAACGCGAGGCGAATACCCTTCTCGACCGGATCGCCGGCCTCGAGCGCGACCTCGCGCAGGCGACCGAGAACGCCCACCGCGCCGGCACACAGTTCAACCACGGCCTCCCACCCGCGGGCGGCGGTACCGATCCGGACATCGTGGAGACCGACGATCGCCTGGTGCTGCAGGAAGTCGGCATCTACACCTACCACCACCCCCTCGAGAACGCCGCCCAGTACCGCGACCAACTCACCGACGTACAGACCGCGATCAAGGAGGCGGTCACCCGCGGGGAGGCGATCGACGCGTCGAACATGTTCAGCTTCAACAACTCCCTCGCCAAGGGTCGCAAGATGACTGCGGACCTGTCGAAACTGATGCTGCGGGCCTACAACGCCGAAGCCGACATCTGCGTCCGCACCATCCGCGCCGGGAACCTCGCCACCGCCGTCAAACGCCTCGACAAAGCCGCGGTCACCATCGCCAAGCTCGGCGACATGATGCAGATGCACGTAGCCGACGCCTATCACGCCCTGAGGATCCGTGAGCTCGAACTGACCGCGGACTACATGATGAAGGTGCAGGAAGAGAAGGAAGCCGCCCGGGCCGAACGCGAACGCCTCCGGGAAGAACGCAAGGTCGAACAAGAACTCGCCGCTCAACGCGAGAAACTCGACAAAGAACGCGCCCACTACCAGAACGTGCTCACCTCCCTCGGCGGCACCGACCCGCAGGAGAAGCAGCGGATTCTCGGCAAGCTCGCCGACCTGGACCGGGCGATCGAGGACAACGACTACCGCCAAGCCAACATCCGCGCCGGCTACGTCTACGTCATCAGCAACCAAGGTGCGTTCGGCCCCAACGTCGTCAAGATCGGCATGACCCGGCGCCTCGACCCCATGGACCGGGTCCGCGAGCTCGGCAGCGCCTCCGTGCCGTTCCCCTTCGACACCCACGCCCTGTATTTCTCCGACGACGCCATCACACTCGAAAACGCACTGCACAACGCGTTCACCGGGCAACGCCTCAACCACGCCAACCTGCGCCGCGAATTCTTCTTCGCCACCCCAGCCCAGGTCCGCGACGTCCTCGCCGCCCACATCGGTAACCTCCTCGAATACACCGAAACCCCGGAAGCCACCCAGTACTTCCAAAGCAGAAGCAACTGGCCGGCAGACGCCGCAACCGGGCCGGCAATCACGCCGATGTGACAGTGCGCGTGCAACTCGTACCGTGTTCCCAGCCCGCCGTTCCCCGGACCCGGCCGCCAACGACCCGTTCGCGCAGCCGCCGGAACAGGGCGGGCACCGGGACCTTGGCGCACGTCCCGCCGATACGGCGGACACCCCGAGCCCTGACGCGATCACGGGAATGGCTTCGCTGTCCCGGCCGCCGCGATCTGGCATTCCTCAGACGCAGGGCTCACCAAAATCCTTTTTCCGACTGTGTCATTCACGTAAATGAACATCATGTACCCGCGGCCTGCGCACACCGCAGGCCGACCTATGATCGGCGCCGAGGGGTGCAGTCGCCTCCCACATTGCTACCGGAGGTGACCGATGAGCTTGCCCGTCGAGCGTGACCGTGCCGCTCACACACGGATCGGTGGCCGATGACCGTCGACCTGTCGAAGGCGGCCGCGACACCGCCGCCGCACCATGCTCCGATCAACCCGTACGCGGTAATCGCTCTCGTCGCCGCACTGCTCGGGTTGTTCCCCGTGGCGATCGTCTTCGGCATTCTCGCGTTCTGGCGACCGGCCGGGCGGGCCATCGCGGTCGCGGCACTCATCCTGGGGATCCTGGAGGCACTGGCCGCCGGGACGATCCTGTATTCGGCTGGATCCTCCCTCTCGGACGCGGTCACTAACTCGTCGCCGGCCACCAGTTATTCACTCCCCTCGGCGCGGGCCCAGGCCCTCACTCCGGCTTCCGCGGTCCCGCCCGCCCTCGTTCCGCCCGCTGCGGCGACCACCGAACCCGAGCCCGAAGCCACCACCACTGTCGACGAGCCCGAGCCCACCACCTCCCCCACGGTCAACGGGGACTGCGACACATCCGTCGACAACCACGCCACCTCCGCCGACGGCACCTTCCTCAAATGCACCTACGCCGGATCCACCCGCCCACACTGGGTGAGGTCCGTGCCGATCGTCGGCCAAGCCGCCGAAGGCGAGAGCTGCAACCCCGCCGCCACCGGGATCGCGATCTCCCCCGAAGGCCAGGATCTGTTCTGCGTCAGCAACGGTCGCACCGGGACCGGTACCTGGGCACCCGGACCCTGACAACTGGCGGTGCCGGCAGCCTGTGCCGGACCTACTCCCTGGCCGCACGCCACACAACAACCTTGAGGAGCCTGCCCGGTGGTCGCAGTCGACGAAACGGATCTCGGCATCGACACGGTCGAACGCACCAACGTGTGCGCGATCGTCGCACTGTTCTGCGCCCTGACGGGCTTGTTCATTCCAGCCTTGGTGTTCGGCGCGATCGGCTACGTCGAGACCGGCGGACGCGAATATGAAACCGGATCCGGTCTCGCCGTTGCCGCTCTGATCCTTGGTGCCATCGAACTCACCGCCGTCGTGGTGGCCGCCGTTGTCGTTCTTGTTTCCCTGCACTGAACCGAATGCCCGGCTGGTCAACGACGTACGTCGACGCCTGTGTGAGCGTTCCCCGAAGCGCCCGGCAGCGTCACCGCCTCTCACGGGACAGCCATCCCACTGGGTCAGTCCGCACGGCGAATCAGACCCATCCCGCGGCGTCCCGACGATTGGCCGGCAGTGAACCGAAGACTGGAGTACGACCCGGAGACGTCACCCCACCACTGCGCAACGGCCTGTGTCCAGGCTTTCCTCGCGCGCGCTCGGCGCCTCGGCGCATGCCCCGGCCGTGCGGTGTGGGCCGGTGGTTATCGTCCTTCGACCAGTTTGCCGTCGACACGCCGCGAGACCAACGGCTCGGCGCCGAGTCTGCGGTCGATGTGGATGAGGGTGACCTGTGTGATCGCCGCTGCGAGCGAGCTTTCGAACGCCGCGCGGGCGTGGGTTGCGCACCGGCTCACCGAACCCTTCTCATAGAGCCGTGCGATCGCCGCGGGCGGTGTGAACCTGCCGCCCATCCGGTCCTGCCCGCTGATCCCCAGGAGCCGGCCCTCCCACCACCGACGCACCGCCTGCTCATGGGCGATCGACGCCGGTACTTCGACGTCGACGATGCGCACGTCGGTGTAGTCGTGCTCACTGAGCTGGGCCATGAGGATGTCCCCGAGCGGACCCATTGCAGGGTGCCTTCGATGACGACGTTCTCGCGTCGTTGCAGGCACACCTCGCGGACGTCGTCGATGACTTCGGTGGATTCGGCGTGGACCAGGGCCGCGAGTTCCCGGGGGGCTATGGGGTGCGCATCGGCGAGCGTCGTCGACAGCAGGTCCGCGTAGTGACCGTCCGCGATGACGCGGCGCAGGAGTTCGTCCTTGACGATGTCCGCGTCCAGATATCGGTAGCTGGTATCGACCAGGTGACGCTCACGCAACGCCGTCGACTTACCTGCCCCCGGCGGCCCCGCAGAAATTATCGCGGCGCAATGCCCGTCGCGATCGGGCTCCGCGAGGTCGAGATACCACTCGATGACCTCCTGCAGCGTCCGGTCTCGCCGACGATCATCCGCATACAGGTCGAGGGTGCTCCGGCCACTGCCTGGGTGCAGCGGCTGCCCGTGTTGACCCAGGTGCACCAATTGCCGAGAAACTGCCTCGCGCAATGGTTCTCCGGCCACACTCACCGCCGGGCCGCAGCGCGCTGCGCCTGCCGTGCGGTGCGGGTGGCATCGAACAGGACGTCCCACTCGTCGTCGGCGAGCAAACCCCGCCGATACGCCCGCCGCACCTCATCCCAGCTGCCCTTGGCGTACGCGTCCACCTGCTGGTCGCCTTCGGTGGGTACATAGCCGTAGGTGTAGTTCCAGTGCACCAGCGTGTCCATCATCTCGTCATCGGTGATCACCCCGGCCGAGCGCTGGTAAATCACCTCCTGCGGGGTTCGCTCGAGTTCGCCGGGCTGCTGCAGGACCCGTTGCGCGAGCCGGTGGACCTGCGTTGCCGAGATTTCCAGGAGATCAGCGATCTGGCGCAGCGTGAAACCCTCGTTCTGCGCCTTGTCGATCAGCCGCAGCCGGTCCAGCCGCAGGAGGTGTTCTCGCGCAGAATTGGCAGCGAGAGCACTCCTGGTGTCGGTGACGGTCATACCCACCCCTTCCCGAACTCTTGTTCCAAATTGTAACACCAATGTGGAAACTCTGACCTGCTGGTGATCGGAGCGGTACCCGCCGACATCTCTGACGCCCGGAGGCGGTCGCGCACGTCGGCGAGCATGGCGAGATCACGTTCGAGGGCGGCTGCGGTGCGGTCGCTCACAAACGCATGCCGCCCCGAGCCGGTAGCGATCAGAATCGTGCAGCCCGGATGGCGCCGAGAAGAACTCCGGCAGCACGACCTTTGTGGGCCAAATTCTGCTTCGGGGGACATGCTGTCACCGCAGGTCAGATACCCCACCCGGCGAACCAGTCCTCGACCGGACGAACCACCGGTCGTCCTGCCGGCCGGGTGTGTGCGGCCCCGTACTGTGTGCCCCATGTCCGCACGCCCCGGCAGCAACCTCACCACCGACGCCGCGCTGCCGTCACTGGCCGCCGACGATGCCTCAGCAGCTCCCCACATCCTCGCGTCGGCGGCCCGCACCGGAACGGACATCGAGCTGCGGATTCACACCTTCATCACCCGGTTCGACGTCGCCGCCGAGCAGTGGTTCCCCGCTGCGGCCGGCTTCGTTGTCACGGTCATCGTGTACACCGTCGACGCGGGGACGGGCGGGCCACGGTATCTGCCGCCCGCCGAACCCGCCGAGTGGGCGCGGGCGATCTTCTCCACCGCCGGCGCCGTACACGGCTACTTCCTCGGCGCCGTCGACCCGAACACCGGCACCCACCGGCGCGGGCAGCTCGCCTACCGGCTCTACCTCGACACCGACCGGCAGCCGATACCCGTGCCACGGCAGCTGGTCACCTGCCCGCACTACCTACTACCTGGCCTCGACGGCAGAGCCGAGATCACCATTCCCACCACAGCCTGACCCCCACGGCAGAAACCAAACACCGCGGCGACGACACAACTCGACCGCACAAGGTCGGCGCGAGGCCATCGGGAAAGCCTGCGAACGACAACCTTTCAGGTCACCAACTGCAATCACGGTTATCGTGCGGCCACCCTTTCGCCACGACGACTTCGAAGCCCGCATATCCTCCCCCACCCCGCCGGCCCCACATCGTCGCCACCGGCCACACCCTCGGGTCAGGTCAAATCCTCGGTGGGAGCGGAGGCGGGATTGTCCTTGATCGACGCAATCCCATTCTGGGCCGCCGCCTTCGAGGTATGCCCCTGACTGGCCGCGATGATCTCCCCGTTGGCTGCCTTCAGGTGAAACCGGAACTTGCCGGCCGCGTCCTTGAAAAGCTCGAACTTCGCAGTCATCGCCCCTCCTCTGCGTGAGCCCACGCTTGTTGCAGACCAGTTCCCTCACGGTAGGCCCGACAAACCCTCATCTGCGGCGGAACCGCCTTTATGGCGAGGCGCGTGCCCCCTGCCGGGGACATGTCATCTTCGCAGGTCAATCGATGTGTTCGGCCTCGGTCTCCACCGCGTCCGGGCAGAACCACTGCCATGGGAGATTGGGCAACCCATCACACGTAGCCTCCGAGCTCGGAAATAGTGTGATGGTGTGGATCACAATCCCTGGACTTCCCCACCGTGGCTCACGAAGATCACTCATGCGCCGCTCGTCACTACGTGCAGGTTGACCGTGTAGCGCCCCTGCCAGCTGATATTCATCGTTGGCGGGGGCTGCGCTTGGTTGTCCGCCAACACAACCCACGCCGCCACTGGCTGCCACCGATGTCCTCGGGCCCACGACTCCCGGCCGACGGTGTCACTCACCAGACAGTCGCCGCCGCCCGCGCCCGTGGCCCGCCCCACTCGGCGCTCGACCGACAAGCCGACACCCATCCCCAGGCAATGTCAGAGTGCACGCCACCCTGCCTCGGCAACCCGATACGCGCAGGACAGCGACCAACTCCCCCTTGCCTCCTGGACTCAGTACACCGCCGGGAGGCGGATCAGTTCAACACCGGGTCAGTCCTGCCACCACGGGGAGAACCCTGCAGCCCGCTCACCCCTCCTGGGGGGCACTCCCTGACTGGTTCTTCCACCGCCCAGGGTCGGTCTACCCGGCGGATCCTTCCGTGCTCGGGTCGGCAGTCAGGTCGTCGGTGTCGGCGAAGACCAGCCGCCCGTCGTCGAGGGCGACAGCCCACCGATGCACCGGAGCCCACGCATGCCCACGCTCCCCGGGGTCGGTCAGCTCGGCGTAATCCTCGACGATCCGACCGGTCTGCGCCGGTTCGGACGGCCGGCGCACCAGCACCCGCGCGCCCGCGCCGAGCGGACCGGGTTCGGGTCTCGGACTGTGATCCTTCTTCTCGGACATCGGTCTGCGCCTTCCGATCGGCTACACGCCCGGATCATAAGCACTCGCCGACGAAAACCTCATCCTCGACACCGTCCGGGGTTAGCGATCGCGGACGAACCGACCGGCCTCCGGTGCTTGCGCCTGCGCCAACGGTGGCTCCCATCGCTCGGCGAGCACTAGCTCGTTACCTCGGTACCGCCCCGGGCGCCGTCGACGCCCACAACGCTGTCACCGGGGTCGGCGTTCAGGGACCGCCGCTCCGCTACCGGGACTTCTTCTCGGCGACCGCGGTCGCCGGGTGCACGGCGATCAGGCCGAGGCCCTGGCGTCGCTTGCACAGCCGCGCCAGTTCCTGATACGCGGCCTCGCCGAGCAACTCCGTGAGCTCCGGCGCATACGACTGCCACACCGCCTTGGCGCCGACGTGCGCGTCCGGTGAGCCGGAGCAGTACCAGTCCAGGTCCGCGCCGCCCTCACCCCAGCCGCGGCGGTCGTACTCGGTGATCGTCGTCTTCAGGACCTGCTCGCCGTCGGGTCGCTCCACCCATTCCTGGGTGCGCCGGATCGGCAGCTGCCAGCACACGTCCGGCTTCACCGCGAGCGGCTCGATGCCGCGCTCGAGTGCCATCGAGTGCAGCGCGCACCCGATGCCACCCTCGAAGCCGGGACGGTTGAGGAAGATGCATGCACCCTTATAGCGGCGGGTACGCAGCGCCGGCTCGTCGTCGAGCTCGTCCTCCTCGATGTACCCCTTCTTCCCGAGACCCTGCTTCATGAACTGCCAGTCCTCGGGTCTGAGCAGCTTCACCGACTCGTGCAACCTCTCGACATCGTCCTCGTCGGTAAAGAAGGCGCCGTGCGAGCAGCAGCCGTCGTCGGGTCGGCCCGCGATGATGCCCTGGCAGGCCGGGGTGCCGAACACGCAGGTCCCGTGCGAGAGCAGCCACGTCATGTCCGCGGCGATGAGATGCTCGACGTTGCCGGGATCGAGGAACTCCACCCATTCCCGGGCGAAGTCGAGCCCCACCTCGGGGCTCGGCGTCATCTTCGGCGACGGCACCGGAATACCTGCTGCCACAAACCCCCACGGTAGCCAATCCAACAAGGACTGATCAGGTCCCCGTCCGGGAGTGAACACCACTCGATCCGAATCGCGCCGACGTGGGTGTAACGCCGCGGACTCCACCGCGAATAACCAGCGAACGTTCTCGCGCCTGCTTCGGGGCACGAGGAGGCAACAACCCTTCTGATGTTGACACCCTCGGGTGGGGCGTGTCGTCACTGGTGTCGACGGTGCGAAGCGAAGAATCGACGTAGAACGCGACAGTCGAGGAGGGTGCGATGAACCCCAGTCGCATGCGCAGGCTCCGGCCGGTGCCCGACGCCGAGCCGCAGATGATGTTCCGCACCATCCACGGGTACCGGCGCGCCTTCCGCATGGCCGGTGACGGTCCCGCGCTGCTGCTGTTGCACGGCATCGGCGACAACTCGTCGACCTGGACCGAGATCATCCCGCACCTCGCCGAGAATTACACCGTGATCGCACCCGATCTACTCGGCCACGGACGCTCCGACAAACCCCGTGCCGACTATTCCGTCGCCGCCTACGCCAACGGCATGCGCGATCTCCTGTCGACCCTGGGAATCGACCACGCCACCGTGATCGGACATTCGCTCGGCGGYGGCATCGCGATGCAGTTCGCCTACCAGTTCCCGCAGATGGTGGATCGGCTCATCCTGGTTTCCGCCGGCGGTATCACCACCGACGTTCATCCACTCCTGCGGCTCGCGGCGACGCCGATCGTCAATGAGGCACTGAAATTGCTGCGCCTGCCGGGAGCGGTGCCCGCGGTGCGGTGGGTGGGAACGGTGTTGACTCGGCTGCACGGCACTGCCATGCGCCCCGGTGCGGCGCTGCACGACACACCGGATCTGGTGCGGATCTTGACCGAACTGCCCGACCCCACCGGGTACGAGGCCTACCTACGCACCCTGCGGGCGGTGGTCGACTGGCGCGGACAGACGGTAACCATGCTCGACCGCTGCTATCTCACGGCAAGTCTTCCTGTTCAACTCATCTGGGGAGATCGGGATACAGTCATCCCCGTCAGCCACGCCCACACCGCGCACGCGGCAATGCCGGATTCGCGGCTGGAAATCTTCCCGGGCGCCGGTCACTTCCCCTTCCGGGACGACCCCCTGCGCTTTGTCCACACCGTCGAGAAGTTCCTGTCCGCTACGCGCCCATCGCCGTTCGACGAGGCCAGGTGGCGGCAACTGCTCAATACCGGAACCGTCGAATCAGCTCTCACCCCCGACGTCTCCACGCGTGCCGCCGTGCTCGATGCGGTGGGATCCGCCGAACGCAGCGCCACCTGATACGGGCCCAGGTGACCGACGCCGGGCACAACACCCACCCGGTACCTGGGGTAGGTACCGCGCCGCGGCAGTCACCGGTCTGCAGCACCGTGTTCGAAAGATTCACCACCTACCGACCGGGAATCCGCCACGGCCATGTCACTGCCTCGCACACACTCGATCYGGGCGGYCTGACCCGTCCCTCCACCGGCCTGTTGAGGGCCGGCGATGAACGCGGTGGGGCGGGCGGGGCTCGAACCCGCGACCAATGGATTATGAGTCCACGGCTCTAACCGACTGAGCTACCGCCCCATCACCGCACTACCCCCCCCATCGCGGGTGTGGCGATGCTACCGGCCACCCTGCTGTCCATCCCCGCCCGTGCCAAGGACAGTCTTCATGCGCGGCCGAAGAGCTGCCGCACGCCGCCGTCCTCATCGACCGCATACAGCGCCATCCCCAACAGATCCAGAATCCGCTGAGGTGCCCGCACAGCAGCCTCCACCGAAAGCGGCTCGTCACAAACGACCAACGCAAACGACACCGACTGATCCGCCTCGCTCGGCATCCGCCGCACCAGCTGCCCGATGGCGGTATCGACATCCAACCCCGGCGCGGAGGTCGCACCCTTGACCTCGACATAGACCCGGTGGCCGTCCTTCTCGGCAACGATGTCGACGACATCCTCGTCGGTACGCACCGTCCAGCCCTGAGACGACAACCACCCCGCGAAGTCCCGGGCCACGCGCGCCTCCTCACCTCTCATACCGCCACGGTAAGCCTGAAACGGCAGTTCAAACCCTTTTGTCGAGCGACACGGACCCCACGGTGCGCGATACTTCAGGCGCCGAACACGGCACAACTCGAGCCTGCCCCGAAAGATCCCGTGCGGTGAGACGGTCGTCTACGACGCTCCCTCCTGGACCCAATCCGTGCTAGTCACGTAATCACCCGGCTACTCACGAGATTCGTGCCAACGACGCCTGACGCCACCCAGAGCTGACTGTGCAGGCGACGAGCCGGGAACCGGGGCGTCATGCACCTTTCAGTTCGGCACGGCCTGGGCCGGCGGTTAGCACCGTGTTGGGGCGGGCTCGCCCCGGAAACGTGCCGCGATGAACTCGTACGCATCCGGAAAACCCACCACCGCGGTGGTCATGTGCTCGGAGATGTCATAGGGCACGAACGTCAGCTTCGCACCCGCGGTGCAGTACCGGCGCGCCACCTCCGCCACCGAATCGAACGGAGTGAGCCCATCGAGCGTGCCGTGCCACATATACACCGGCGCCGACGGCACCCCCTCGAAATACCGAAGGCTGTTCTCCCGCAACACCTGCCGCGCCGCCGAACTCGCCATCAGACTGGTCGACGCCGCCAACTGCCCGGCGTTGCGGAAAGCGCCATGGAACAGCAGGAACCGTCGGCACTCGTTGCTCATCCATTCTCGCAACCACAGACCGGTCTCATTGAGCTGCGAGGACACCGGCAACCGATCCGGGTACTCTCGCTCGAGGCCGATCGCCGCCGCGAAGGCGAGCCCGAACCCCGGGTGCGGGTTGAAGCCCAGCCCCTCGGCCATCTGTTCGAGATCCGCCGGCACGCCGCCCTGCACCACCGCGGCCAGCGTCAGCTCCGGGGCGTAGGTCGGGGCGAGCGCCGCAGCCCACGCGCTGGCCATCCCCCACCCGAGTAACCGGCCAGGGCCACGGGACTGTTCGCCAGCCCCAGTTCGGCCACCCGCTGCACCGCACGGACACTGTCCAGGGTGATCATCCCGCCGAGCTTGGCCGCACCGTACGCACCGGTCGGGCCGAGGTGATCGGGCACCGAGACCGCCCACCCCCGCTGCAAACCCAAGTACATCCCCGGCGATTCCTGCATCTCCAGGTTGAACAACGCCCGCGACGGCGCGCACTTGGTTCCCAACGAGTTGACGATCGCCTGATACGACACCAACGGCGGATTCGCCACACCCCTGGGAAGGAGCACCGTCGTGACCGCCAGAATCGGGTTGCCGGCCGAGTTCGTCGACCGGAACGCGATCTGCCACCCATCGGAGTTGGCGTACATCCAGGTGTCGATCCGCCGCGTACGCACCACATCGCCTGGCGCCTTGGCTCCGAGATCAGTGGGAGCGAGGTAGAACGGATCCGGGTCCGGCCACGGATACAACGGTTCCGCGCTCGCCGGCACCGGAACCACCATTCCGAGGAAGAGGACACCGAGCACCGCCGCCATCAACCCCCGCACACCTCGCCGCACCACGTCCTGCTCCCTCTGCGCCCCCTCGTCAGGACACGGTGACTGTATCCGCGCGGGCACCCGCACCGTTACCGGCTCGATCCGCGGCGGCCTCAGCGACAGTCCCGTAGCCACTACCCGGCGTGCAGGTCCGCATCCCGCTTCATACCGGCACTCACCAGCCGCGCCGCCGCCGCGCCCGCCGTGGTGCCGTGGTGCCGCGACCCGTCAGCCCGCGACGCCGCAGCCATCAGAACTTCTCGGTGAGGATCATCTCCAGTACCCCGGTGCCCGCCGGGACCACGGTGCAGGGCGGTGCCGGCGCCTGGGCGGGATCGAGCACACCCATCACCAGTTGCAGGGTGTACTCGTCGTAGGGCATCCGGAAATGCCCGGACTGATTGGACGGGCAGAGATCCCCAATCATCAGGTTCGTCGCCGACCCGTCGCGCAAGGCGATATTGGTCGCCGGCTGAATGACCTCGTCGAACCGCGACCCGATCGTCGTGTACCGGGTTCCCCCGGCGGTGTCTCCCCCGCTGTTGAGGTCGTCGAGGAACGGCGAGCCCTGGGCCTGCTGCTCCAACGCGGGCGACACCAATTCCGGGGGCAGCACCCTTCTCGCCCACTGCATGCCGCCGGGAGTCTGCTCGAGGACCGGAACGAGACCGAACAGGGTGCCCCCGTAGGTCGGTGAGGCGAGACCGACCCACTGATCGACCATGGCTGCACCACCGAGCCGGTTGACGTAATAACGGGCCACCGTCGACCCTTGCGAGTAGCCGACGAAATCGACCTCGGCAGCGGCGGTCGCGGCGCGGACGGCGGCCACGAACTGCGCCAGCTGGCCGGCGCTGACCGCCATGTCCTCGGTCCCGTAGTTGTCGCCCCCGGGCGCACCCCCGTAATTCAGCGCGAACACGCAGAACCCCGCCGCGGCCAGTCGCGGACCGAGCGCCGCCGAGTCCGAGTACGCATTCGAGTCCGTGCCATGCACCAACACCACCGGCCTCGGATGCACGGCGGTCGGGGTGCAGGTGAAATCGTTGACTCCAGGCGGAACCGATCCCGGGTGCTGCCGCGCATACCGGGCGGCATCGGGATGCGCGCTCTGGGCGGGACCGACGCGGTCCGGTACCTGCCACACCGAAATCGCCCCGGGTAGATCCGGAACCTCCTCCGCCGCCGCGACCGGTGCCAAAAGAATCCCTGCGGCCAGCCCGACGCCCACTGCCGCGGCCGCCCACCTCATCTGTCGATGTGCCCGCATCCTGCCGCTCCCTGCCCTACCTCCGCGGCCCGAACATTCGTGCCGACACCACTACCCGAGCACCCCGGAACCGAGTCGGCTCCGGTGACAGTGTGGAATACATTGAGCGCAAACGCTATTAGGTCAATCGTCCAGTTTCGCTGGGTCGCATGCCATCCGGGAATACTCCAACAGTGCAACCCAACAGTGCAACCATTGGCGCATCCGACGAGGCCATCCTGCGGGTTCGATCACTACCACCCAGTAATGTGATGCACGCCACAGCTAGCGTTGCGGAGATGCCTTACCCTGCTGAGAAACACGCCACCTAAGGCTTCCCCACGAATCGACACACAGAGTGAGTCGGAACCCTCGCCCACTCGAGGAGGTGCGGTCGCCATGACCACAGAACAGCTGGTCCGCAACCCCATGATCACGGGCCGGGTCGCCGCCGATATCGCCAGCCAGTCGCCCCGAGACGTTGTCGCGGCAATGTTCTCGTTCGACCTCGACGACGGGAAGGTCGACCTCGACGCAGTCGAACGGATCCGAGAGCGCGAATTCGACGACTGGATTTCCGCCACCGCCCGGTCCGGCCTCTTCTCCCCGCACGAGATCGAGGCCCTGGCCAGGTCATGGCACGCCGACCCCCGGTCGCTGTTCGAGGCGCTCCTCACCGACGCCGACGACATGACCCGCAAGCGCTACGAGATCGCCTGGGACTCGCTCGACGAGGCCGACTCACTCGAATACGCCTGACGGTGGCGACAACCGACGATGGAACGCCTGATAGCCAACACACCCACCCACAATAAGCAACGAAAAACGTTCAGGTGAACGGCAAGGGAGGACGGCACCCGATGACGAACTCGACCGTTCCGGAGCAGTTGCTGCACGCCGTGCAGGACCGGACCACCGAGATGCGCCGATGGCTGGATGCGGACAACAACAGCGAAACGCTGATGGCACACCTCCACGACGAACCGGTCGACGCAGTGTGGCTGCGCACCTACCAACGCCTGGGACGCGACCTCATGTCGGCCGTCGGAAACGCGCAGGAGCAGTTGCCGCGACGTCGATGAACGCCGAACAAGACTGTGCGCCCGAACGGGTACGGGCCACGCGCGCGGTCCTTCGAACCGTCACGCCCGCCGAGCACACAGCGGTTTTCGGCCTTGGGTCGACCTGATACCTGCCCCTTGGCCACGGCCAAGAGCGGAAGTCCCGTTCGTCGATCCTTCGGGTGCGGCGACCACTGCTCGATCTCCGCCAAGGCGAGGGTGTCGTGTTAGTCGTAGTCCGCGAGCAGTGTGCCGAAGTCCCGCTCCCGGCCCTCGCGGGGCGGGTCATCGGTGGGACCTCCGATGTCGGGGCGCCGACACCTTGCGCCTGAGTTCCCACGTTCCTGAGGTGCAGCCGCCGGCCGCCGCCCTGAACGCCGTCGCCCGTCCGGCTCACCCCTGGGGCAGTCCTTGTCGACGAAATCCGAAATCCGGGCGACGGGTCATCTTCTACGAGGCCGGAAAGCCTTGCAGAATAGGGGCACACCGAACACCATGCGACGAACCTCCACATCGGGTATGCATGTGCAGTGCGTCGTTCAATCCCATTCAGGACGGTTCAGGACAGCCGTCCGGCCAGATGATCTCGGTACTCGAAGGGCAGGTGAATGGCCACCCAGAAGCGGGCGGAAATCACTCGTCGCGCATTGCTCCATGCCGCGGCCGAGGTGTTCACCCGCCGCGGCTACGCAGACACGAAGCTGAGCGAGATCCTCACCCAGGCCCTGGCCACCAAGGGGGCGCTGTACTTTCACTACGCCTCCAAGGAAGAACTCGCCCGCGCCGTCATCGAGGAAGGCACGAGGCGGTTCACCGTCGTGTGCACCCCCTATCTCGACTCCGCCACGCCGTCATTCGAGGCCATGATCGGCATCTCATTCGTCACGGTCGACGTCGCCCTCAACGACGCGGTGATGGGGGCAACCTTCCGCCTCATCACCGAAATGGGCGACTATCGAAGTTCGGAGACGGACACCTTCGCGACCTGGATATCCACCTACCAACTCCTGGCCCGCCGAGCAATCGACGAGGGTGACCTCCGCGTGGACACTGATCCGGACGCAGTCGGTCAGCTCCTGGTGGAACTCTTCGCCGGGGCACGCCTCCTGACGACGGCCACCGACAACCCCGCCGCCCTGCCGACGCGTACCGCGATGGCGTGGGATCTGCTGCTCCCAGTGCTGGTGACCACACCGAAGATCGACTACTTTCGACAATTCGTCACCCGGAGRCTGCCCACGGTGGGCCTGCCGTGAAGGTTGGTGTCAACAAGCGCCGAGGAGCCTCGGTGTAACCGAACGCACGGCGTACGCTGCGCGTCGCTGCGGCCGCTCCCGCTGATCGGGGCTGGTCGCCTTTTCCACATGTTGTCAAAGATGACACGCTGGGTACACCCACCCTCCGCGCTGCGCCGACACCGTCCAGGAGTTTCGCCGGCAAGCTGGCCATAGGTGGCGTGCCACACCTGCGCCGGGATAGCCGTGCTCGTTGTGTATGACGCTGCACAGGACCGCGCAGCTGTCCCGCACCTCGAGCGCCCCACGTTGGTGGTCGTTCATCGCGCTTCCGGTCACCGGCTACCGGTATCGGCCCCGGCGGCACAGTCGCGTCCTCCCTCGAACGCCGTGCGCGGGCCACCGCCCCGCTGGTGACGGTACGCAGGCGCAGCCGGACGGCGTCGCCGACGCACCGGGCGAGTTCCCCGATGGAGCCGCTGATAGGTGGCCAACCACGTCCGGTCGACCGGTTCGACGCGCAGGTACGCCATCAACGCCGCACTGTTGCTGTCAATGGCCAACCATCGGGTGCAACGCGGTCGCGCAATCCTGCACCTCTCGCAGCAACGCCTGCCGCAGAACGGTCAGGTGCGCCATCGTCTCTCACTCCCGGGTCCCGAATTCCGATGGCGGTGAAGTGATCTGCAGATCCGGTCGCTGCACGCGCCGAGTTTCGCTGCACGCGATCGACGAATTTCGAGGTCGGTAGTGGTATTCCGGCGCACCTGGGACGATGACCTCCGGTTCAGGCGGACGCCCCTCGGAATCCGATGTCCCTGAGTCGGTATCACCCACGCGTCGCCTATCAACTCTCGTCACAAGCAATGACCAACCATCACGCCGGAGCCGGGTGGTGAATCGCTTATCCAGCACCTGCCGACGGGAGTGAGGAACAACCGTGCAACGCCGAGGCGGCCGAGGGGACGGCGCAAGCCAAGAATTGGTGGACATGTGACCAGTAGCGCGGCGGACGGGTGTGCTGTAGAACGTAAACAGGTACATCGGTTTGTGATGTAAACCACACCTAAATGTGACATTGCCGCCGCTTTACCCACCTGCACCACAGTTCCGGAGGCAGGGCCCGGACCGCCCACCACGGGTGGCCCGATTCCGAGGACGAGAAGGGGACTCTTCGCGGATGTTGTTGCCGATGGCGCCGACCGATTCACTGTTCCTGCTGGGCGAGTCCCGGGAACATCCGATGCACGTCGGCGGGCTGGCGTTGTTCACCCCACCAGACGGGGCGTCCGCCGCGGACGTGCGGGAGATGTTCGAGACCGCCCTCGCCGGCGACCGGATGGCCACCTTGTTCCGCAAACGTGCCCGCCGGTCGGTGACCTCACTCGGGCAGTGGGGCTGGGACACCCTCGCCGACCACCAGGTGGACCTCGGGCACCACGTGCGCCGGGACGCCTTGCCGCGGCCCGGCGGCACGGACGAGCTGATGGCCCTGGTGTCAAGGCTGCACGGCACCCTCCTCGACCGCAGCCGCCCCCTGTGGGAGATGCACCTGATCGAGGGCCTCGCCGACGGCCGCTACGCGGTCTACACCAAAATCCACCACGCCCTCGCCGACGGCGCCTCCGCGATGAACCTGCTGGCCGGATCCCTGAGCGCCGACCCGCACCGGCGGCACATGCCCGCCCCCTGGCAACCCACACCGCAGCTGGCCGCCGTTCCCACCCCACCCGAACCGATGCAGCCGACGGCCCCCGCGCCGGGTCTCGGCGTGACGACGGCGTTGAATCTCGCCGGCACGGCCGTGCGCGCCGGCCGCACCGTCGCCGGAGAAGTGRCCGGCTTGGTACCCGCGGCGATCAACACCCTCGACCGGGCCGCCCGCGGCACCGGCGGTACCCTCTCGCTCACCGCCCCGCACACCCTGCTCAACGGGCCCATCGGCGGCGCCCGGCAGGTCGCCGCCCGCACCTTCCCGCTCGAACGAATCCGGTTGCTGGCCAAGCACACCGACGCCACCGTCAACGACATCGTGCTGGCCATGTCCGCCGGGACACTGCGCGGCTACCTGCACGCCCGCAACGCATTACCGGCCGACCCGCTGATCGCGATGGTCCCCGTCTCACTGCGCCCCACCGCCCAACCCGGGGACACTGTGTCGGGCGGTGCGGGCAATCGGGTGGGGGTGCTGATGTGCAACCTCGCCACCCACCTCCCCGACCCCGGACACCGCCTCGAGACCATCCGCGACTGCACGCGCGAAGGCAAGGCCGCGCTGCGCGAGATGAGCCCGGCACAGGTGCTCGCGATGAGCGCCCTCGGCGCCGCCCCGCTCGGGATGGAGATGCTCCTCGGCCGGCGCGGACCGTTGCGTCCTCCGTTCAACGTGGTGATCTCCAACGTCGCCGGCCCCCGAACCCCCTTGTACTGGAACGGGGCCCGCCTCGACGCCCTGTACCCGCTGTCGATCCCCACCACCGGGCAGGCCCTCAACATCACCTGCACCAGCAACGACGACCAGATCGTCTTCGGGCTCACCGGCTGCCGCCGCACCCTGCCCGACCTGAACCCGATGCTCGACCGCCTCGACACCGAACTCGACACCCTCGAACGCGCCGTCGGCCTGTAACACCACATCACCCGAAACCAGGAGAACCGAACTACATGAGCACTTCCACCCCCGCGGCACCGAACCCGCACCTCACCGCACCGCGCACCGGGCCGATCAGCACCGCCGAGATCAAGACCCGCATCGAGGCAATGTTCCCCGACGACCGATACCCGCCCCAACCAACCCGTTGAACCCACCGTTCGCCCCGACACCGACACCCGACAGGACCCCGAACCATGAACACCAACGTGGCACTGCTGCTGGGATTGCTCGCCGGAAGCCTCGGCGGCACCGCAGCCCTGCAGACCTTCCTCGGACGAACCGGCAGTAAGCGCCGCAAACGGGGTGCACCCTTCCACCCGAACGGCTAACCACCGCGGCGCTCACCTGCCCGTACACGGTGCGGGCGGGTCGACCACCTGCGGATCGGCTGAGCTGCGAGCCAAAGTACCCGGGCGAATTATTTTGTCACACATCACTATACGATTCCCGCGCGACACTGTCCGCCCTTCTCGCTTCCCCCGCATGGCCCAGGCCCCCGCCCGCGGACGATGAGCCGGGCCGCTGGAGTGTCCCCCGCCCTCACGCACGCAGCCGACATCGGGCCTCATTCGACATTCGCGGTGTTGACGCGGCCGAGGACGTCTCATCGCTCGGCGGTGAACCGACGTTGTGCAGTGCCCGCGAAGATCCGATGTCAGTGAGCGTGCCGACCTCAGTCCAGTCTGTCGCGGTCCACCGGAGACGGTGAATCGACTCGTTTGCGGACCAATCGCGGCGATATGCACCTCCGCGCCTTGCGACGAATCGTATTCCGCAGCTTGACATCAGAGCTGTCCCGGGTGCCTGAAACCACGTCCTATTATCCGCGCATCTGTCCGCCTCCACCTCCGGACCGATGCCGAGTCACACACCGGCGCAGTGCTGCTGTTGGGGCACGGCCGGGGAAGATCGGACTGACGCGGGAAGGTCGAACGCCGCCGATCCGTGGCGTAGGCCCCGGACCAGGCGTTGATCGGCAACATCCTGCCCGACCTTGCCATGATGTTCGTCTACCTACCCGACCTCGCCCCGGGCCATGCTCGGACATGTCGCCGTCGGTCCCGCGCTGGCGCCCATGATCACCACCCGGGCCCGCCGCCGACGCCCACAAGAAGATCGCGACGATCGACACCGCCCGCGCTGCGAAGGCAGACCGCATCGTCTACGGACGGGGAACATGCCCCCGACCAGGCCATATGCATGTGTAGAGTGTGTTGCCCGATGGTCACGGTGTTGTTTCGGGATGCTGTCTTCGGCGCAGTTGCCCAGGTGAGCAAAGTGTAAGCGCCCCGACACCACCGGCCATCGAGCGGACATATTCCGCCCCTATGGTCATGCGAATCTTCAATCTCAGGAGCTAAGCCGTGACAACATTATCTCAGCGCCCTTCGAACTCATCGCCTCCCCCGGTATCGATCGGGCACCGGATCGACAAATGGGACCCCGAGGACGAGGCCGCGTGGGAGGCGGGCGGGAAGAACATTGCCCGACGGAACCTCCTCGGCTCCATCCTCGCCGAGCACATCGGATTTTCGGTGTGGTCGGTGTGGTCGGTGATGGTGCTGTTCATGCCCGCGGCGGTCTACCACATCGATCCAGCCGGAAAGTTCTTCCTCGTCGCCGTACCCACACTGGTCGGAGCAGTTCTACGCCTGCCGTACACGTTCGCCACCGCCACATTCGGTGGCCGCAACTGGACCATCATCAGCGCACTGGCCCTGGCGGTGCCGATGACCTTGACGCTGTACTTCATCTCGAGGCCCGAAACGTCCTACACCACGTTCATGATCGTCGCCGCGTTCGCCGGCCTCGGCGGCGGGAACTTCGCCTCCTCGATGACCAACATCAACGCGTTCTACCCGCAACGCCTCAAGGGCTGGGCCCTGGGTTTGAACGCGGGCGGTGGGAACATCGGCGTCCCGGCCATCCAGTTGATCGGCCTGCTCGTTATCGCCACCTGGGGCAACCGCAGCCCGCAGATCGTCTGCGCGGTGTACCTGGTGCTCATCGGCATCGCCGCCGTCATCGCCGCCCTCTACATGGACAACCTCACCGACCAGAAGACCGGCGCACGATCGTTGATCGATGTGCTCAAGTTCCGCGACTCCTGGATCATCTCGTTCCTCTACATCGGAACATTCGGATCATTCATCGGATTCAGCTTCGCCTTCGGCCAGATCCTGCAACTCAACTTCCTCGCCGGACTCACCAACGGCGCTCCGGCGACCCCCGCAATGCAGGCCACCGCCGCCCTGCACGCCGCCCAGATCGCCTTCATCGGACCGCTCCTCGGGTCCCTGTCCCGCCCACTCGGTGGCCGCCTCGCAGACAAGATCGGAGGAGGCAAGATCACCCTCTACAGCTTCGTCGCAATGATGGCCGCCGCCGGTATTCTCGTCGTCGCCGGCACCGTCGACGACGCAACCCCGGGGGCCGCGAACACCGCCATCATGACCGCCTACGTCGTCGGATTCATCCTGCTGTTCGTCATCTCCGGAATCGGCAACGGCTCCGTCTACAAAATGATCCCGGCAATCTTCGCGGCGAAAGCCGCAGCACTACACCCCCACGACACACCCACCGCCGCCGTCTGGTCACGCACCATGTCCGGAGCACTGATCGGAATCGCCGGCGCCGTCGGCGCTCTCGGCGGAGTCGCAATCAACCTCGTCCTGCGCGCGTCGTACCTCGGGGTACACAAGTCGGCCACCACAGCATTCTGGGTGTTCGCCGCGTTCTACATCTTGTGTGCGGTGATCACCTGGACGGTGTACCTGCGGCGACCGACCGCATCGACACCCTCACCGGCCGGCACCCTCACACCCGCTCTCTGAACAACAACCTCCGGAAACGTGGAAATGCCGATCCGCCCGCGGACCCCGCTCAGCAGAACACCATCCCAGCCTTGGTTGCTGCACGCCCAGCGTGCGGATCAACACACTCACGACAGCGATTCAGCGCCCTCGGCGCCGCGTCGACCGACGGAGCCGCATATCCGCGGGACTCGTCCAGCACAGCAGGGACCGTTCGGTCCCTGGAACACACGAGAAGGAAATCTACGAGCATGAGAATGTCCAAACTGATGGCCGTCGCTGCCATGACCATCGCGTCGATGGGTATCGTCGCCGGTACCGCCCACGCGGAACCCGCACCGGCCCCGGCCGCCGGGGTCGGGTGGAACCTCACCCGCAACGGTGACCAGGTCATCGTCAACACCACGGCCGGGTCACTGAGCAACGAGAACAACCACCTGATCGTCCGCGACGCCAACGGCACCACCGTCGAGTCGGTGCCACTGTCGATCGCCATCGACGGCTTCGCGCACCCCGTCGCCGCACAGATCAACGGCCGCACCGCAACCCTGACCACCGATACCAGCCCGGCCGCCGCAACCCCGGTCGCTCTTCCGTTGCGGCAGGTCGATCTGCCCGCCGCCACCGCCGGAGTCAAGGACAACATCACCCTCACCGCGGCCGTCGGCGGCTTCCTCGGCGCGGCAACCGGTCTGGTCGGCGGCTGCCTCCTCGGAGCTGTGGCCGGGGCCGTGATCTCCGCACCCGCAGCACTGCTGTTCGGCGCGGGCCCAGTGGCAGGATGCATCGGCGGCGCACTACTGGTCGGCGCGGGCGCCTCCCTCGCCGGCACCGCGATCGGCGGCCTCGGCGCCATGGCAGCCAACGCGGATCTGTTCATCACACTGTTGAACGCACCCCCAGCCCCAAAGAAGTAACACCGCCCGCAAACATCATCGCTGAACAACGTCCCGTGAGTGCGGCCCGCCTGGCGGGCCGCACCGCGGACCCTCGCGTCGCAGATGCGGATTCGTATCCTCGCAGCATGTCGCGTGGATGAACCCCACCCACCCACTGGGGCAGGCGTCGCACACCATGCGCGTCCGGCTGAAGGCAGGGGCACGGTGTCGACGTGGTGTGCGAGCATCTCGAGGGGTCGGTTCCGACGCGGCGTCGCTGGCCTACCAATAGGGCCGGGCGGAGAGCGAGGAGGCCGACAGGCGCGAGCAGCTGCGGAGGAGGATGAGCATCTACTCGGCGTCCAGTTCCCTCCGTATCGCGTCGAGTTCCTCCTTGATCCGAGCCGTCCTGTTGTGTCATGGATCCGTAGGGCGTCATCAGGATCAACTCGGTTTGCTGCGGTGAGAGCGAGTAGCGCACGCAGGCGGGCTGCGGCCTCGTCCCCGCCCTTTGATCGAAAGATCAATGCCAGGATTTCGAATGCGTTCTCCTGCGCCAGATTCGCTGCGACCAGGAGTTCATATCGTTCTCGCCGTATCGGCCCGCCAGGGTCCGGACGTTCCATCATCCTCACCTCCCTCCCGGACATCCGACCACACGGGACGCTCAGCTCGGTCGCTTTCCGAGCGAGTCGGGGCCGAGGCGGTGCACTGCCGGGTCGTCCTCGAAGCAATTCCCACAGAATCAGCCATTCCTGCTGCTCATGCGGATCGCGCTCGTACCGGCCACCGCGACAGGGCCTGCCGGTCGAGATGCACAATCGGACAAGTCCCGCTAGCAGCGCACAATCGCCCTGCTCAACGGGGCGATTGTCGGGATGGGCGATGCCGGGAAGTGCGGCGTCGAGAGAAACACGCGAATATGAAGGAAGCCTCCGACGATACGAAGTCCACCAAAAGTGGCGGGAATCGCTACCCCGAGTGCAAGTTATGGGATCTGATCCTGGATTCGGCCACCTTGATGGCCGCCGCAGTGATCATCGCCCTCACCCTCACCACCGGTGGATACCTGTGAACTGACGCGCCAATGCCGGGCCCCTGCCCCGCCGGCCAATCGCGGGTCGCAATATGTACCTGCCGCCGGGGTCCAGGCCGCCCGAGAATGGGAGCGAACGGCACTGATCACAATGCGGCGGCAGACCGCCTGCCGTCGCAGACTCGCCGCGCTCACGTCGGCGAACGAAGCGCCAGCGGAAAAGTACTACTCCCCGCGGCGAGGTGTGGCGCGTTCCCACCAGTCGATCGTCTCGCCGTCGGCCCCGAGCCACCGCTGCCGTCCACCACCACCCATGCCGCCGCGGATGCGGCGCTTCCCCAAACGGCTGATGTGTCCGGCATTGGACGCACGCCGTCGCCCTACCGAGCGCGGGCCGGCTCGTCAGGTCGGCGGATCGATAACCCGGACCGACCGCGGAAGTGGCTGTACCGCAATACCGCAACGCTTCGCCGCCGCCGCGAAAGACTCCGGGCGGGGGTCCACAGGCCAGGACATCTCACCGGACGGACCGAACACGGCTGCCGCATTCGCCGCCGGGCCCGTGGTGAGGCGCGTCTGGTACCGGATGCCGTCGAACTCGGCATCGAATGCCGCCGCCCACGCCCGGGGAACGTCGTACGGTGTCATCGAGCACAACTCCCGGGTGAGCCCGAACGCGGCAGCCGCGTCGGCGCAGGTGTCCGCGAGGTCATGGGTGCCCGGTACCCGCATAGTCGACAGTGCCCGCTCGGCCACGAAGTCGTGGGCGATCACCCCGAGCGATGCCAACGCCTCCCCCACCGTCTCCCGGATCGCCGTCGTCTCATCGAATGCGATGTAGCACGTACCGCGCGGCGCGGCCAGATCAAATCGTCCGCCACCTGACGAGGAGAACCACCACGGTCCATTCGAGACCCGGTGACCACGCTTGACCTGCCGCCTCCCGGTCAACCGCCAACCGGGAAACCCGGTGAGCGTGCGCGTTCCGGGCGCCCGCAGCGCAACGTCCTCCCGGGTCACGCCGCCCACCGCTGCACGTCCGCGCGGGCCGCCGCCAGGACCGGGTCGACCAGGCCGCCCTCGGTCAACCAGCCCACCGCGGTCTTACCGCCGAACGCATCCTGTGGTGCCCGCAGCCACAGCGCACTCGTCCACGGGTCGGCCCCTGCACGCAGGACACGCCACACCTGCACCAGCGCCGGGTCCACGGTGCCGCTGCGGGTGAACTGCCACACCGGGTAGACCCATTGCCCCTCCTCGAGCTGGCAGGCGATCACCGCGTTGGTGGCGACCTTCTTGCTCACCGCCTGCCGACTGACCTTCCACCACCGAGTCAGACCGGCGGTGTCGTAAAACGGGCCCACGACCTGGTCATAGACATGATGGGTGGGAAGCGCAGCCGACATCGCGTCAGCGATCGCCTGCACGTCCGCGAACGCGTCGGTGGGCACGCCGGCCGCAGCGGCGGCGGCGAAGGTACGGTGCACCCGCTGCGAGAGCTCCTCCATCAATTGCTTCTCCTGCTCCACCAGCGACGTCATCACCCACACCCACCCTTTCGCGTCAACTTTGTCAACCACAATGATGCACCAAAGGGTCAACCACGTCAACCAGACCGTCCACTCCTTTGGCAGACGGATCTTGTCAGACTGCGCTATCTACCGGCTCGCCTCGACTTGTCGCGCACTGCACGACTCGGTGTTCTTTTGCCGTCACGGAATCCGCCGCAACGTGGCGGAACTGCCACTGGGCCTTGGGACCAGTCGTCGGCTACCCACTTCATGAGGGCGGAGTAGGTCCATGGAGTGTCTGCACACGTTATCCAGAACGCCCCGGGTGGCGTGACACTGCGTGCGGGCGGTAGGCGACGCCAACCAGGGGTCCATGACTGCACGATCCGACGCACGGAAGTTTTACCAGCACTCCACCTTCCGTCGTTCTGATCAGATTCCGAATCCCCCACGGGGCCTTCCGCGCAGAACAACCCACGCGCCAGCGTAAGATCCACCGAAATCTGATAGTCCCCGGACACGAACTGCGGATCCACCAGATGGTGTTCGCGCCCCCGTCGTGGAGGTGGAGTTTCTTAAATTGCCGGCAATTCCGTTGATCGTGTTCTAGTGAGATGCCGCGGTAAGCGCTGCCGTCCTCCGGCGATATCTGCCACCGGCCTCTGAGGTCCTGGATGCCTCACCGATCTGAGACTCATTCGCGCAGCCGATACCTTCAGCTCACAGGGGTTGGCAAGAACCTGTAGTGAAGATGAGTCGTGCTGCGCTTAATTCCCGTCCGCGCCATAGGACCCTGGGTGACGAGGCGGGTCGGTGGGGATCTCTCCGAGCCCTCGGTGTTATCTGGCGTCCTCGGGGCCGATCGCCGTGCGTAGATCTTGTGTCACACCGTTCGGCACGGTAGTTCGGTGCCGTGCTCCAGCGGCTCAGCGGTTTCGGCCGCGTCAGTCGCGGAGTTCGCCGATGTCTCCGACCCCTCCCTGCAGGTGCATCCGGCCATCGGACAGCTTGTAGGTGACGCCGGCAATAGCGCAGGCACCACTCCCGACGCGATCGGCAATGATGCGCGAACGCTGCATCAGGAGAGTCCCGGTTTCCACGACGTGGCGGCCTTCGAGTTCGTCGACGGTGGTGAGGCCCTCTTTGCGACCCATCATGATCGACGGCGCCACCCGTTCAACGATGCTGCGGATGAAGCCGTCCGGAACCTTGCCCTTGTCCAGCGCGTCCAGAGTGGACTTCACGGCCCCGCAACCGTCATGACCCAGCACGACGATCAAGGGCGCGTCGAGGATCTGCACCGCGTACTCGATGGAACCGAGCACGGCGTCGTCGAGGACGTGGCCGGCCGTTCGGACGACGAACATGTCACCGAGGCCCTGGTCGAAGATGATTTCCGCAGCGACACGTGAGTCTCCGCATCCGAACAACACCGCGGTGGGGTGCTCTTCGTCGACGAGCTGCGCGCGGTCGACGATTCCCTGGCTGGGGTGGATCGAGACTCCGCTGACGAAGCGCTCGTTACCCTGGCGGAGGGTTTTCCACGCGGCAACCGGGTTGGAGTGAGGCATGCGGTTATTGTTCACCCGCACTGTTGCGCCTGCTCGGCGGGAACATTACGGCGACGGAAACTCCGGTTCGCGCATCGGCGAAGAGACGTGTGAGGAACAAGTGGCGGGCGACGCCTCCGCGCTGATCAGCCGGTGCGAGTCTCCACGCATCGAACACAGCGGTCAGCAGGGACGCCCTGCAAGAGGATCAGTGCGCACGTGCGGTTCCGGCGGCTGCACCGGCGCACCGGCCACACCTTCGCCGATCTCGCCCGACGCATCAACCCGATCGTGTGGGGATGGATGTTGTACTATGGTGCGTACCACTCGCGGAAAGACCGGACCGAGTACGCACCCTCAGATGTCCGCGCAGGGAATACCACCGATCACGGGACGCAGCCCGCCGGACGCACCCGACAGGTACCTGTGGCGGTTGGTCCCGGCAGACTCCTGAAGGCTCATTTCGAGAGCCGGCGACAGCCACCTGCGCCTATGACGAGATAGGTCGCCGTCGTGGCTCTATGCAGGAGTTAATGCTGTCGCGCCGTGGTTCTGCGCGCCAGCGAGGGCCTGCTGGCCACCTTCGAGTACGTGCAGGAGTCTGCGGGAACCGAGACCGGCGAGATCGGTGGCGAGCAGGGCCGAAACCCTTCGACGGTGAGCTGGTCGACGATACCGGTTTCATCGTCGATGAACGCACGCAACCCTTGCGGATGCTGCCGTCGGACGAGCTGGAGTGGGAGCGTTTGACCTCCGCCGCGGTCGAAGACGAGGCCCGACCTTGTTGTCTGCACACGGAGCGCGCCCGGTCGGAAGGTCGTGCTCGGTGAGCCATCGACGGGTACCCGTGTGGGTGTAGTCGGGCCGATTCGTCGAATAGACCAGGGTGAAGCCGAGTCCCTCGATCGCCCAGGCGAGGTCGAAACCAGACTCAATCACCTCCGCATCCGCGATGTGGGAGAAGAACGCCGGCCACCACTCCGCCGCTGGCCGTTCGAGTTCACACCCGAACATGGACATGTCGGTGACCACGCCGTCGACATCGAGGAGTACGACTCGGTCGTCGCCGGGACGTTGCCGCGTGTACTTCCGAGCGTGCGTCTGCCGGCCATGTCGGTTTCCCCCTGTCTCCGCTGGTCACGCGGAACAGCTAATCAGAGTGCGATGCAGCGTCGCCGTAGCCACGCCGAGTGTTGCGCGAGCGCGGTCACGGAGACGCCGGCGCCTTTTACTTTGCGAGCGATTGCCTTCCGTTGGCTGTTGGCCGTGGGCGGTCGGCCATCGTTGCGCCCTTGCTCGAGGATCCCTGCCGTTGGCAGTGCGTTGGCGGTGCGTCGACGGTCATGGCCGCAATGGCAGTGGTGGGGTGCACATCTCAATCGACTCCGATCAACTCGCCTGTTCCGCCGTACGGCGTCGTCCCGAACAAGAGCAATGACGATCTGGTGCGCTTCGTGAACGGAACGTTGGAACGGGTGCGTACGGATGGAACATGGATAAGCATGTACGACAAATGGTTACGACTGGGAGGGCCGACCGAAGTCCCATCGGTGCCGAGCTAATGGTCGCCACCCCGTCCTGGATGTGAGTCCGCGGGTGATGCTCGCCGATCGGATCGTCGGGGACCTGCACCTCGGATRCCGGGCCTGGCGATCCACACGGCAGACCGCCGGGCGTCGGCCGACCATGCGCACGGCGACAGCGAGGTTCGCACGGACGCGGGGCCGCGCAACGCCACACCGAAGACGAAACCGACTGAGCTCACTCCTGGGGCTGCCGCCCTCGCTCGGCCACCTCGCGCACCGCCGCCGCGACCGCCGGCGCGACGGTGACGTCGAACACGCTCGGCACGATGTACGTGGCATTGAGCTCGGACGGCGACACCCTGTCGGCGATCGCCCCGGCCGCGGCAATCAGCATCTCGTCGGTGATATCGACCGCGTGCGCGTCGAGCAGACCACGAAACACCCCCGGGAAGGCGAGGACGTTGTTGATCTGGTTGGGAAAGTCCGACCGACCGGTGGCCACCACGGTGGCATGCTCACCGGCGACGACCGGATCGACCTCCGGGACCGGATTGGCCAGCGCGAACACGATCGACTCGTCGGCCATCGCCGCGATGTCATCGCCCGTGACAATGTTCGGCGCCGAGACCCCGATGAACACGTCCGCCCCGACCAACGCGTCCCGCAGTGATCCCGTCCGACCCTCGGGATTGGTGTGCTCGGCGATCCAGGTACGAAACTCGTCGGCGGTGTCGTCGGGTGAAAGAATCCCCTTCCGCCCACAGCCGATGACGTTCGTCGCACCTTGGGCGACGAGCAACCGGATGACGGCGTGCCCCGCGGCGCCGACGCCGGACACCACGATCCGAGCCCGGCCGAGCGACTTGCCGACCACGCGCAGCGCGTTAGTCAGGGCGGCCAGGACCACGATCGCGGTCCCGTGCTGGTCGTCGTGGAACACCGGAATGTCGAGAATACCGCGCAGCCGAGCCTCGATCTCGAAACACCTTGGGGCGGAAATATCTTCAAGGTTGATCCCGCCGTACACCGGCGCGAGGGCCCGGACGATCTCGACGATGGCATCCGGGTCCTGGGTGTCCAGGCAGACCGGCCAGGCGTCGACACCGCCGAACCGTTTGAACAGTGCCGCCTTGCCCTCCATCACCGGGATCGACGCCGCGGCACCGATGTTGCCCAGACCCAGGACCGCGGAGCCGTCGGTGACCACGGCGACGGTGTTGCGTTTGATCGTCAGGCGGCGTACGTCCTCGGGGTGTTCAGCGATGGCGGTACACACCCGGGCGACGCCGGGGGTGTAGGCGCGGGAGAGGTCGTCGCGGTGTGTGAGCGGAACCGTGGGGACCACCTCGAGCTTGCCGCCCAAATGCAGAAGGAAGGTGCGGTCGCTGACCTTGCCGACGATCACCCCCGGAACCTCGGCGATCGCGGTAGAGATCTGGTCGGCGTGCGCGACGTCCGAGGCGTCGCAGGTGAGGTCGATGACCATGTGGTCGGGATGGCTCTCGGCCACATCGAGCGCCGTCATGGCACCTTTCACCGATGCGATCGCGGCCGCCAGCGTCGACGTGGTGCCGGCGCCGACCGGTGCATGGACGCGGACGGTGATCGAATAACCGGGGCTGGGACTGGGCATGGGAACTCCTGATCGAGTGACGAGCAGCAGGTACCAGCAGGCGGCGTGTCCGATCGGCACGCACGCACCGGCGCTTCCGCCGCAACACCTTCAGTCTGCGCGGCCAGCACCGATCCGGACAAGGAGGACCACCGAACACCATCCTGCTCGGCGGGGATCGTTCCTCGGAGCACCCGCTCACCGGCAGGCGACCACCACGCAATCGCCGACCTGCATCCACGAACCCCGCAAGTTCGACCGGGAGGAAACGATGACCCACGTCGACGGGCTCCCGCGCGTGACCCACTGGGTTTTGTAGGGTCGAGGCCATGTATCCGGTGCCGAATCGACCACCCGATAACAAATTCCCCGCCGACGACCGGGGACTCGAGCTCACCGAGCGGCAACGTCGCGCCGTCGCGGTCACGTCCACCCAGATCGCCGACGAGGTGCGGGTCGATACCGCCCTGTTGGCCGGACGGGAGATCGACAGTGCGGGCGCCGGGTCGGTGCTGGCCGAACTGCCGCCGTGTACCTGGACGTGCGGCAGCCGTGGCGGCGACGCCTGGCGCAGGCATTCGACGACCTCGCGGCCGATGTCGCCGCCGGCGGAACCGACCTGCACCGGGGAACAGATGGCGCTGCACATTGTCGTCGTCACCGCGGCCGGCCGGCGCCTCGACGACGACTTCGACGATCTCCTGCGCGACGTCCCGGCCCATCCCGATGACATCGACTGGATCGGTCCACTGGAGTTCCTGTTCGAGGACTACGACGTCCTGACCCTGTTCGACCCCGAGCCGGTACGCACGGGGTCAACCTCGACCCGGGGACTGGTGCGTTCCGTTCGAGGATCACCAGGCCCGCGATCCCCACCGCGGATACCGTCGCTGACGATAGCCCCCGTGGAGCGGACGGTCCGGTTTTCGGGGTCAGCGGTGCGGTGGTCGGCGCTCCGGTGTTCTGCTCAGAGGTCTTTGCACACGCTCCACGGCGCCGGCGGCCACCGGCCGGAATCTCTGCGCACGAAGGTGGGCCGTCTCGCCGCGATGGGCGCGGCCCTACTTCGGTGGTTCCGTACTCCTCGTTCCCTCGACCTCGAGCTCGGCGCCGTCGCGGGAGACCAACTGTCCTTCGTCGAGGAGAACCGCCCAGCGGCGCGGAAGAGCCCAAGTGCGCCCGTATGACCGGGTCTCCGAGTCGATCATCTCGCCGTGATCTTCGACGATCACCCCGTTCTTCTGCGGCCATTGATCCTCGGCGATCGCCGGATCTGGCGAATGGTATGTCGTCACCCGAGCGCCCACCGACCACGCGGGCCGTATCGCGGTCTTCTTCTGGGGCTTCATCGGCCCATGGTTGCGCATCACACCGCCGACTGCCATTCGTTCCACCGTTCGACGGTGATTGGTTACCGCGAGTTAACCCCTCGCCCGGAAGCATGCCGCGGCGGAAGTATCCGCGGGTCCGGTCGGCGCTCCGGCGGCACCGGCATTGCTGCGTCCCCGGCGTTTCGCCGGCACTGGTGGGCGCGGTGGCCCCCGAGGGGTCGTGCCGGGACTCGCTGGCGCGCGGTGCCTGCGCGGCCACCGCGGTCTGTGGGGACCTGTACGCGACTTCGCGGGTCTGCTCCGGATCGGCCGACAGACTCCCTTCTGGTCGATCGGCATTGGGGCGCCTACCTTTCCAGCCCAAACGGGCCGGCGGCGTCGGTCAGGTCGGTGGGGCTGTTTCTGACGACGTAGGCGGCGAGAGTCGCGGCCCCCACGGCGACCCAGAGGGCGTTGAATGCGAGCACCCGGTATGTCACCGCGCCGGCGGCCGCCCCCCACCGCGACCGCACCCCAGAGCCGCAGGTATCGAGCCCATCGGCGGGATCCCCGGCCGAACAGACGATCGGTCAGGGACCGAGCCGCCGCCGCGAGCAGGCCGCCGGTCTCGAGAAGGGTGGCTTCGGCGCCCATGGCCAGGGCGAGGGTGAATCCGATCAGGGGTGCGGTGGTGGTGACCGCATGGAGGGCGCCGGCTGCCGCGAGGAGAACCGCCGTGAGCAGCAGAACCCGCGGCACCCGCTGGCGTGGCCACATCCGGCCGACCACCGCGGCCAGTACGACACCGACGACGAACCCGGCAAGAATCGCCCCGGCCAGGCCCACGACGAACCACGAACTGCCGCCGAGGGCGACGCCGGTCCGGGTAGTGGTGGCATCGATCGAGGAGACGAAGAACCCGCCGAGGAGGACGAACCCGAAGGCGTCGACGAAACCGAGGTGCATCGCGACGATCGTCTCCACCGGTCGCCGTGACCGCGGTCGCGCTGTCATCTCTGCATCGGCTGTGCTCATCGGCTCTCTCACCACCGGCCAGTTGCCGGCATCGGACAGGGTAGGGATCGTTGACCAGCGCGGTCRGTCCGGTCCTCTCCCCTCGGTGGCGAGGCGCCTGCCGCGACCGTTTTACGGGCGCCCCGGGTTTCGGGATGCGGGGCCGGAAGGGGCTCTGCAGCGCGAGTTCTAGCAAATTGCTAAGATTCGCAAGTAACGCAACCTGCCGGGATTGCAGGTTGCAGGCGAGGCAGCAGACCCGGCGCCGCGGCGACCGCGACACACACCTCGCCGCCGCTGGCTCGACCCGGACGACAGGAGGAGCCATGACCGCGAACTCGCGCCAACCGCTGTATCAGATGAAGGCGGACTTCTTCAAAACGTTGGGGCACCCGGCGCGCATCCGGGTCCTCGAGCTGCTCAGCGAACGCGAACACGCCGTCTCCGAGATGTTGCCCGAGGTGGGCATCGAGCCGGCGAACCTGTCCCAGCAGCTGTCGATCCTCCGACGCGCAGGCCTGGTCACCGCCCGCCGCGAAGGCCTGTCGGTGTCCTACGCGCTGACCTCCCCCCGCATCGCCGAGCTGCTACGCGTCGCGCGCGGGATCTTGACCGGGGTGGTCGCGGGGCAGGCCGAGGTACTGGAGGATGTGTCCGAACCTCCCGCCTTGGTGGGCGAGACCGGGGGCTGACGGGGGCCCACCACGGCAGAACCCCACACCGCAAGCACTAGTTGCAAATTTTCTAAAGTACATACATTGGTGTCATGAGCGGCGGAATTCGTCTCTCGGATCCGGAAAGAGAAGTGGGCGGTGACGAACAATCACGACGGTGGCGTCAGCGGGCCGCCCGACGGGCCCGGGATGGCGTTGACGGGAATCGCTGTCGCGGTGCTCGCCGTGTCCGCCACGCGCTCACCCAGCACGGGGGCGATGCGGACGCGGACCCCGTGGGCCGCGATGGAGGATTACGCGGCCCTCATCCGGGAGCAGACTCCGATGCGCGCGCTCTGCGTTCCGGTGACCACGGGCGACCCGCACGTGCTGACCGAGCGCATCCTGGGTCTCCCGAAAGGGGTGTCCGCGGTGTTCGTGGTCGGTATGGGGCACCGGGAGTCCGCGGCGGTGCAACGTGAGGTGACCGAGCGCGGCGGGCCCGTGATCCTCACCGAACTGGACGTGCTGACGGCGGCGGCGGCGGCCGCGACGATCACCACCCTGCGCCGACGCAGCGTCCCGCCACGCGCGGGCCGGGTCGTCATCACCGGCGCGTCGTGGGCGCCGTTGCTGGCACCGGTGTTGATCGCCTCGGGGGTCGGGGATCTGAGCAGCTGGCACGAGCGTGATGCCGAGGCGTTTCCGCTGCGCCGATTGATGGAACACAACGATGTCCTGATCGATCTCGCCGGCTGCGCTCCCGAGGGTGCGGCGCCCGGGCGCACGGTGACGGTCCCCGCCGACGGCTTCGCCTACGGTGCGCTGGTGCTGCCCGGGCTGCTCGCCGCACTGTGTGGGCACGAGGTGCGGACCTTGTCTGTCGAGGTGGTGGCCGCAGGTGTGCGGGCGCTGGCGCTGATCACCCCCGCCGACCAGATGCTGCCGTCCGTCGATGACCGGCTGCTGGTGTCCGCCATCGCCCGCCACGTGAGCCGGGCCCTGGGCCATCCCGTCCCGTATCGCGATCACCATCGGTGATCGAACGCACGGCGCCAGCAAGCAGCACATTCTATCGAGTTCTTGTGAGGAGAACACCCGTGAGCACCCCCACCGCCGCCGCCCCGACTTCACATCCCGCGGTCGTGTCCTGGGTCGAAGACGTCGCCGACCTCACCGCACCGGATGAGGTGGTGTGGTGCGATGGCAGCGCCGGCGAGTGGGACCGGCTGACCACACAATTGGTGGACAAGGGCACCTTCGTGCGACTGGATCGCAAACCGAACTCCTTCTGGTGCGTCTCCGACCCCGACGACGTCGCCCGGGTCGAGGACCGCACCTTCATCTGTTCCCGGTTCCAGGCCGACGCGGGTCCGACGAACAACTGGATGGACCCGGTCGATATGAAGACGGTGATGACCGAGCACTTCCGCGGGGCGATGGCCGGGCGGACGATGTACGTCATCGCGTTCTGTATGGGCCCCCTCGATGCGGCCGAGCCGAAGTTCGGGGTCCAGATCACCGACTCGGAATACGTGGCGGTATCGATGCAGATCATGACCCACTCCGGCGCCCCGGTCTGGGACAGGCTCATCGCGGGCACCGAGTTCGTCCGATGCCTGCACTCGGTCGGCGCCCCGCTGTACCCGGGGCAGGCCGACGTGCCGTGGCCGTGCGATCACACCAAATATATTTCCCACTTTCCGGAGGAGCGCACCATCTGGAGTTACGGCTCGGGTTACGGCGGCAACGCCCTGCTCGGCAAGAAGTGCTACTCGCTGCGGATCGCGTCGAAGATGGCGAAGGACGAGGGCTGGCTTGCCGAGCACATGCTGATCCTCAAACTCACCTCACCCGAGCAGCGAGTGCACTACGTCGCCGCGGCGTTCCCGTCGGCCTGCGGCAAGACCAACCTCGCGATGCTCGACCCCACCCTCGACGGATGGACGGCCGAAACGATCGGCGACGACATCGCCTGGCTGCGGTTCGGTGACGACGGCCGGCTCTATGCGGTCAACCCGGAGGCCGGGTTCTTCGGCGTCGCCCCCGGCACCGGCGTCCACACCAACCCGCACGCCATGGCCACTCTCGAGCGGGGCAACTCGATCTTCACCAACGTCGCCCGCACCGACGACGGCGATATCTGGTGGGAAGGGATGACCGACACGCCGCCGCCGCACCTGACGGACTGGAAACGACGGGACTGGACCCCGACCTCCGGAGAGCCTGCCGCGCACCCGAACTCCCGGTACTGCACCCCGATCGCCCAGTGCCCGACCGTCGCCCCCGAATGGAACGATCCGGCCGGGGTGCCGATCTCGGCGATCTTCTTCGGCGGCCGCCGCGCCACCACCATCCCACTGGTCACCGAATCGCGCAGCTGGCAGCACGGGGTGTTCCTGGCCTCGACCCTGTCGTCGGAAACCACGGCCGCCGCGGCCGGGCAGGTCGGCGTCGTGCGCCGCGACCCGATGGCGATGCTGCCATTCCTCGGCTACCACGTCGGGGACTACTTCCAGCACTGGCTCGACATCGGCACCCGGACGCACGCCGGGTTGTTGCCGAAGATCTTCTACGTCAACTGGTTCCGCCGCGGCGATGACGACGAATTTCTCTGGCCGGGCTTCGGGGAGAATTCCCGGATCCTCGAGTGGGCGCTGCGGCGGATCGAGGGCACCGCCGAAGCCGACGAGACCCCGATCGGCCTGGTGCCCACCCCGGGCGCCCTCGACCTGACGGGCTTGAAGTTCGATCACACCAAGATCGCCGCCGCGCTACGGGTAGACCCCACGGATTGGATCACCGAACTTCGGCTGATCGACGAGTGGTTCGCCACCATCGGCGGCAACAGACTGCCCGACGTCCTGCGCGAGGAACTCGCCGCCCTCCGGCAGCGCCTCGCCGCGGCCGCGTCCGGCTACGCCGCCACCATCGATCCCCGGCGCGACCCCGTGCTCAGGGGCGGGGAATCCCGGTGGGCGCAGACCCGCTTCTGACGGCCGCCGCAACGGTGGAGCGCGTCACGGTCGTCGGGCGAGCGGGGTCGGCCCGAACGCGGGCCGGGTACGGGCGCAAACCGTTGTCCTGTGCCGGCGACGACCGGGCCGCCGCGCTCACATACCGGGCAGCGCTGATCACGGCACCGCAGGGCAGTGATCGAGGTTACCCGCATCACTCAACTTTCCATGATGGTTACTTGCTAACATTAGCAATTATAGAATTGATGGCCCGCTGGCCGTCACTACCGAGGAATGTCGATGATCGAACCAACCCCCACCGGCCCGGCCGACGGGGCCGAGAGCGCCCTCGTGCGGGCGGCGCGGTCGGTGGCCGCGCTGCTGCCGCGCTGGGGTGAGTGGACACCCGCGGCCGGTGCCCCCGGCGCGGACCTGCTCGCCGGGCTGATCGTCGCGCTGGTGGCGCTGCCGCTGGCGTTGGGGTTCGGGATCAGTTCGGGTCTCGGCGCCGCCGCCGGCCTGACGACGGCGGTCATTGCCGGGGCGGTGGCGGCCGTCTTCGGCGGGTCCCGGTTCCAGGTGTCGGGCCCGACTGGTGCGATGACCGTGGTGTTGGTGCCAATCGTCGGCCAGTACGGGCCGACCGGCGTGCTCGCGGTCGGGCTGATCGCCGGCCTGGTGCTGGTCGTTCTCGCGTTCGCCGGTGTGGGCCGGGCCGTGCGCTACATGCCGGCGCCGGTGATCGAGGGGTTCACCGCCGGGATCGCCGTGGTGATCGCCCTGCAACAGTTTCCCGCCGCGTTGGGAATCGCCGACGCCGCCGGGGAGAAGGTGTGGCAGAGCGCCGCCGACGCCGTCCACCAGTTCGTGCAAGAGCCCTCCCTGCTGACCCCGGCGACCGCACTGGCGGTGGCCGCGGTCATCCTCGTCGGCGGCCGCTACCTCCCGAGGATCCCGTTCTCCCTGATCGCGGTCGCCGCCGCCACCCTGATCGCGCAACTCTTTCACCTCGACATCGCCCGGATCGGCGCCATTCCGGCCGGGTTCGCCGCGCCGACCCTGAGTTTCCTGCACCTCGGCGAGCTGACCTCGCTGATCGCCCCCGCCCTGGCGGTCGCCGCGCTGGCGGCACTCGAGTCGCTGCTGTCGGCGACCGCCGCCGACTCGATGGCGGTGGGAACCCGCCACAACCCGGACCGGGAACTGTTCGGGCAGGGGCTGGCGAACATCGCCGCCCCCCTGTTCGGTGGTGTGCCGGCCACCGGGGCGATCGCCCGCACCGCCGTCAACGTGCGCTCCGGTGCCCGCACCCGGCTCGCCGCCCTCACCCACGCGCTCATCCTCGCGGCGATCGTGTATCTGGCGGCGGGACTCGTCGCACAGATTCCGCTCGCCGCCCTGGCGGGGGTGCTGCTGGCGACCACGGTGCGGATGGTCGAGACCGCCTCGATCCTGGCCATCACCCGCGCCACCCGCGCCGACACGATCGTCATGGTCGCCACCTTCCTGGTGACCGTCGTCTTCGACCTGGTCACCGCGGTCGCCGTCGGGGTCGGGTTCGCCGCGGTCCTCGCGCTCCGCGCGGTCGCCCAATCCGCCCGCATCGAACAGGTCCCGCTCGACACCGACGACCACCTCGCCGAGGAACACGACCTGCTCCGCGAGCACATCGTCGCGTACCGGATCGACGGCGCCCTGTTCTTCGCCGCCGCGCACCGGTTCCTGCTCGAACTCGCCGACGTCTCCGACGTGAAGGTGGTGATCCTGCGGATGTCGCGGATCACCACGATCGACGCCACCGGTGCGATCGTCCTCAAGGACGTCATCACCAAACTCGAGCACCGGCACATCACCGTCCTGATCTCCGGAGCCAAACCCGAACATCTCCGGCCGCTCGAGGCCCTTGGGGTGTTCACCACCACCGACAGCGAACAGCGCCACCTCTTCGACACCACCCCGCGCGCCATCGCCTACGCCCGCATGCTCGTCCTACCCGAACACCACTACACCTCCACCACGAACGAGGACCGACCATGACCGAGAACACCGCAGACAACACCACCCGCACACCCACCGCCACAACACCCGAACCCACTGCGCGGCAACGCCTCGGCTACGTCCTGGGCAGAACCCTGCCCACCCAGCTGCACCCCTGGGTCATCGCGGACACCACCGGCCCCGGCGCCACCCGCCGCTACGCCACCCGCTGCCTCATCCCGCTGATCCCGATCCTCGCCGGGCTCCTACTCATCCCCGGCCCCTGGATCATCCGCACCAGCATGGTGCTGCTGCTGTTCCTGCCGTTCGTGTACTTCCTCCTCGCCCTGAAGAACATCTACCTCCGCCACCGCCTGGTCAGCCACGGCCTCGACCCCCGCCGCCTCAACGCCACCAAACAACGCCGACTCGACCAGGAGCAGGCCTCCTACGAATCCCGCTACCGATCCGCCCCCTGATCCCGCAACACCCCGGTGCAGCCCAGAACCCGGGGTGACACCCGTTCACTACCAACCAATTAATTGCTAATATTCGTAAGTAGAGAAAATGGAAGTGACGGTGAACTGGGATGGGGTCATGCGCCTCCCGGATCGAGCAACGGGGAACCGGGGCTCGGCGAAACCACCCAGGCTGGGCCGGCGCGCATACGGTGGTGGCGCCCCATCCGTCCGGCAATGTGCCCGATCACCGGCCACGCCCGCGAGGAAGGATCGTCATGCCACATTTCCGATACGTCGGCACCCACGAAAGAATCCATCTCGGCGCCGCGACCCGGATGATCAACTACGGCGACATCGTCGCGGCCCGAACCAATCCCGACCCGCGCTACTTCGAGCTGGTGGAACCGGACCAGATCACGCAACGGTTGAGCCGCCGAACCGTGGGAGCGCCCGAACGCGAATAAGTCCGCACACATGCCCCTCGAGCCGATGGCTTCCGCGCATTCCCGTGCCCGACCCCCGTGCTCCCGGCGCGTCGACGTCGGAACCCACCCATTTCTCGCCGACATCGCCGACCGCAGAAACCAGCCACCAACCCCACAGAAGCCAGGACCCGATGACAACCCGCACCATCCACGCCACCGACCTGCAGTGGCACACACTCGCCCTCTGGATCCTCGAGTGGGAAGACGTCGACAACCCCGAACCGACCCTGAGCGAGTGGAGCACCGAACTCGCCGCCGCTGCCACTGGGATCGACCGCCGAATCAGCTGGAACCCCACCCAGAACACCGCCACCGCCCCCGAGGACGTCGACCTGCCCCAGATCGAACACACCCTCCGCGGCGCCGTACGCCGCCTCGCCCGCGGCTAACCCGCGCTTAACCCAGGGGCGAACAGACCGGCCCTCCCAGCGTGCCCCGTCGAGGCGACCCTGTGAGCGGCAACCCAGTCAGCACACTCGACGTCATTGGCGCGCCGCACCGTCGCACACCGTCTGGGGTGCGAACTCGTGTCGGCCATTCCCCGAAAGCGCTGCGAGCCAATACAAATACCCCGTTGGTGGTTACAGCCCGCGAGATAGGGCACCATCGCCGGCGAGAGCCGACCGGGTCCAGCACGGTTGCACCGATACGAGACCCGCCGCGCCGCGTCTGTTCCTGCATCAATACCCGCTACTGAGGTGACGGCGCCTACTGGTCACCTCCACCAATCCCGCCTGCGATGCGGGACAACGATGTCGTCGAAAGCCGTAGTGTCGTCGGCTTCCCACCGGCGACGGCCCTCCGCGAGGATGCGCGCGGTACGGCGACGCTCACGACGCAGATCACGAGCATGACCCTCACCGTCGTGGCACAGCGAACACGAGCAAATCCCGGTGCCCGTGTACGCGAAAACCCAGAAGCACTTCGTCGCCAGCAACCAGGCCCGACCTCCCTGAAACCGCTCAGGGAGGTCGCAGACGTCATGGCAGTCAACGTGCCACGGTTCAACAGAAAGTTTGCCACTACGAAGACGAACCCAAACAGGAGAATGTGCATCGGTACGGGACAAAGCGGTGCCTTCCAGCGCTCATGCGCCCCGGCCCGCTACCCCCGAATGAGGACGGACCGGGGCGGCGATAGGAGCACCGCATCCCTCGCCCGCCGAAGCGGGCGTCGCCATCCACAAGAACTCATACCGCCCATTCTGACACCCACCTACGACAGACCCAAGCAGGCCGCACCCACCCGCCATCGCGGCACAGCACCAGCAGCCTCCGCCTCAGGCTGCACCCAATCCATGCGGGGCATGCTGGGTGTTGTTGCGGCGCCGATGGGGATCATCGTCTCCGCGATCGCCCGTTCCCCATGTTCGCGTACCTGTGAACTGCCAACACGGCCAACGCCTTTCCGGCCGAAATCCGAGCTAACCCATACCACCCACCGCCGTCCCCGGCCCACAAGTGAACTGCATCGCGACCGCCACAGATCTGGTGCTCCATCGCCTCAGCCACGTCCGATCTCACGGTGATCGTTCGACACTGTTCAGCTCATCGAGAACCTCATCAACCGCGGTCGTCGGGATGCGGAAGTCTTCACCCTGCGACACGCGGAGACAGTCGCGTACGTGGGCGAGCATGGCGAGTTCACGCTCGAGGTCTGCTGCGGTTCGATCACCCACCGTCTCATCCTGCCCTGAAGTGGGCGGACATCAGCGCGAGCCGCTCGACACACACCAGAGGCACCGTCAGTGCGGCGCAGCATCCTGGTCACGGGGAGGGATGTGGCGTTCGAGCAACTCCGCTTCGATGGTGACCTCCACGGTGCCGAACAGGGGATCACCCTCCATGGCGGCACGGGCGACAGCCCAACCGAGACGTTCGATGAGGTCGACATACAGCGGATCCGTCATGTGCCAAGTCTGCTGTACACCCGCACCACCGCGCTCATCCGTGCGCGACGTGTCCAGCAGGGATGACACGCACTCTGCCGATCTCATCGGATCGAATACAAGACATGTGCCGGTGAAGTGACCTCCCCATGGACAGCTGCCAAGCCTTCCCATGGACAGCTGCCAGGCTGTCCTTCCTGCACGGCTGCGGCGCCGGCAACGTCCAGCCGGTACCCCGGCGTTCACCGGGTCCTCGTCCTCCAACATGTCCGCACTTCCCGCGTATCCCGCATTACCCGTATAATGAGGCCGGAGGAGGTGCACCATGCCCGGGACACGTCGACACACACCGCACACCACCCCCTATGTGCGGGCCCCACGCCACCTCGCCGGTCGCCGCCACCGCGCCGGTGGCTGGAAGGTGACCGTCGCCGAGGACGGCGGCGCCCTCGCGTGGTCGCGGGTCACCGAACTCACCATCACCACCCCGGCACCGCGGTCACCGGCACGGGTCGTTCAGACCAAGGTGGAGGCACTCGAGATCGCCGCGCAGATCCTGCGGGAAGAGCAGTCCGCCCCGAACACCCCCGCTGATTCCTTGCCGGTGTCCGCGCCTGCCGGTCACCTCGCGAGCGTCCCCGACGACGAATGGGGGCCGGCACCGACCCCCGCGCAGACCGTCACGCTGGAGGAGGAGAACCTGCAGTTGCAGGTCGATCAACGGCGCGCGCAACTCGCCGCCTCCTTCACCCGCACCCAGGTCGCGGACATCCTCGGCGTCTCC
>NZ_JBFUGT010000050.1:0-40258 GCF_056402775.1 Rhodococcus sp. P3_B8 | reverse complement strand
GGTCCTTACGAGTGCCCATGCGACCATTCGCCCCAATCCCGTCACTTCGCGGACTGCGATACGCGCATCGTCTGTCCGAGTGTGTTATCCCCCAAGTGAACCCAGCGGTGGTCGGCCGACAGACCGGCTGGCACTGACACCGGCTGAGCCGTCAGGACTGGGATATCCAATACTCGTGCCAGAATCGGCAATGTCCTGACGTGCTCATACCACCCCACCATCAAGATCGGCCGCGAAGACCGACCAGGACCAACTCTCTGAATCGTCATTAGAGCAGGGCCTCGGCGGTGATCGGGAGTTCGCGGATGCGGCGCCCCGTGGCGTGAAAGACTGCGTTGGCGATGGCGGGCGCCACTCCGACCATCACGACCTCACCCAACCCTTTGACGCCGATGGGGTCGGCCTCGCGGTCTTCGCCGTCGAGGTAGATCGCCTGCAGGTCGGGGACGTCGGCGTTGACCGGGACGAGGTAGTCGGCGAGGTTGGCGTTGGCGATCCTGCCGTCGCGGTGATCGGTGACCGTGTGTTCGAGCAAGGCGGTTCCGATTCCGCCGACCATGCCGCCGATCGCCTGACTGTCGGCGAGCTTGGGGCTGATGATCCGGCCTGCGTCGTACACGCCGAGCATTCGCCTGACCCGCACCAGGCCGAGATTCCGGTCGACGGCGACTTCGGCGAACACCGCGCCGTAGGCGGACATCGACCACCGGACTTCCTCGGGCGGGGCATAGGTTCCGATGACTTCGAGGTGGGGCCGATTGTTGCGAACAAGGAGCTGCTGATAGGTTTCCGCGCGCGTGGGGTCGTTAGACAGTTCCAGTCGGCCACGCCGGACGATGATGTCGTCGGGATTGACGCCGTGCAATGGTGACCGGACGTCGTTGACAGCCATCGTGATGGCCTGCTGCCGTACTTTGTCACAGCCGTCCTGGACGGCGGACCCGACGCTGGCCATGGTCATGGAGCCGCCGTGCGGTGGAGTCGGGGGCATGATGGAGTCGCCGAGCTGAAATTCGACAGTGCTGACGGTCAGGCCTAACGCGTCGGCGGCGACCTGGGTCATGGAGGTGTAGGTGCCCGGGCCCATGTCGCTGGTCGCGGACTGGACCAGGGCGGTTCCGTTCGCGTCGAGTCTGACGTGGGCCCGTGCCGCAAGTCGCACGGTGTCGTATACGGCGGTCGCCATTCCGGTGCCGATCAGCCAGTCGCCGTCCCGGGTTGCGCCTGGTGCGGGGTTGCGCCGGTTCCAGCCGAACTCGCGGGCCCCGACGGTGTAGCACTCGCGCAGCCGGCGGGTGGAGAACGGCAGCCCGGTGGACTGGTCGTCGTCGGGTTCGTTGCGTTGACGCAGTTCGATTGGGTCGACGCCGATCTCGTGTGCCAGTTCGTCCATTGCGGACTCGATGGCGAATGCGGAGGTGGCGTGTCCGGGGCCCCGCATCCAGATCGGCGCGTTTACATCGAGCGGCACCGTCTGGTACGCCTGCCGAACGTGGGGCGTGCTGTACAGCATCTGCCCTTGCCCCATGACGGATTCGGTGAACTTCTCATAGGTTGATGTTTCAGCCCGGATGTCGTGGACCATGGCCGTCAGGCGTCCATTTCGATCGCTGCCCAGGCGCAACTGGTATTCGTAGGCTGGCCGGTACCCGGTTCCGAAGTACAGCTGCCTGCGAGTGAGCACGAGCTTGACCGGGCGCCCCACCTCGCGCGCGGCGAGGGCCGCGATGGTGACGTGTGGCCAGGCCCGCAAACCGCTGCCGAATGCGCCGCCGACGAACGGGGAGATGACGCGCACCGTGTCCTGTGGAAAGCCGAACACGGCGGCAATTTCCTTCTGGGTGCCATCTCGCACCCATTGGGTCTTGTCCCACAGGGTGAGCCGGTCGCCGTCCCAGCGGGCGATGGTGGCGTGTGGTTCGATCGGGTTGTGGTGGTTGCGGGCAGTGCGGTAGGTCATCTCCAACCGGACCTCCGCAGAGCCCAGCGCCGCGTCCGCGTCCCCGCGCGCATAGCTCGTCGGCTCGTCCGCGGGAGCGGACATCAACTCAGTCGAGGACTGCTCGGCAGCATAGGAGACGCGCACCAGACTCGCAGCGTGCTGCGCGTTCTCCAGTGTTTGGGCCACCACCACAGCGACCGGCTGCCCGAAGAACAGAACCCGGTCATCCTGGAAAACCCGCAGCCGCGCGCCGTCGGGGTTGTTCGACCCCGGGTTGTCGTTGTATGCGAGCCGAGGCGCGTTGTGGTGTCCGATCACCGCCAGCACGCCGGGCTGCGCCAGAGCGTCCCGGGTGTCGATACCGGTGATGCGTCCGCGGCCGACGGTACTGTCGACGATGACGGCGTGGACGACCCCGTCGATGTGGTGGTCGGCGGCGTATGGCGCCTGTCCGGTCACTTTCAGGCGGCCGTCCACGCGGGACAATGGGGTCCCAACGGCGGCCTGCGGTTGCTGGCTCACTTGATGTCTTCTCCCACGATGCGAAGTTGGCGTTCGACGGTGCGCTCGAGTAAGTCGGCCTTGAATCCGTTGTGTTGCAGAGGCTGAGCCCCGTCCGCGGCGACCCGAGCAGCGTCGGTCCACAGGGCCGCGGAGGGTCGTTGCCCGACCAGTCGTTGCTCCACGGCGGGCAATTTCCACGGCACGGTGCCCACACCTCCCGCGGCCACCTTGGCCACGCGGATCACACCGTCCCGGACGTGCAGCGCGACCGCTGCGGATATCAGCGCGAACTCAAAGCTCTGCCGGTCGCGCACCTTGAGATACCCGGACTGGAGCGGTTGCGGATGGGCCGGGATCTCGATGGCGGTGATCAACTCACCGGACCGCAGGGCCTGTTCGCGTTCCGGGGTGCTGCTCGGTTGCAGCAGGAAGTCTGCGAAGGCGACGCTGCGGTCCCCCTCCGGTCCCAGCAGGTGCACAGTTGCCTCCAGCGCCGCGAAGGCCACGGCCACATCCGAAGGATGGGTGGCCACGCAGTCGTCGGATGTGCCGAGGATCGCGTGGGTGCGGTTGTATCCTGCCAGTGCTGCACAGCCCGATCCCGGCTCGCGCTTGTTGCAGGCCGCCGCGGTATCTCGGAAGTAGGTGCACCGGGTGCGCTGCATGATGTTGCCACCGATGGTGGCCATGTTGCGCAGCTGTGCGGATGCGCTCAGCTCCAGCGCCTGCGTGAACGGGATAGGAGGTGCGCACCAGCGGGTGGGCGGCGGCCCCGGCCATGCTCACCAGCGCACCGATACGCAGACTCCCACCGTCGGTGGTTGTGATCTCTCGCAGCGGAAGTGGGCTGATGTCGACCAATGTGTGGGGACGTTCGACGGTCTCGCGCATCAAATCGACCAGGGTGGTTCCGCCGGCGATGTAGCGTCCCCCGCTCTGTCCGGCGGCAATCGCCTCGGCGGTGTCGGCGCTTTTAGTGTAGGTGAACGGGTACATCGGGCCTCACTTTCCGTTCCCGGCTTGCTGGATCGCATTGACGATCTTCACGTAACAACCGCAGCGGCAGATGTTTCCGCTCATCCATTCGCGGATCTCCTCCTGAGATCCGGTGTGCCCTTCCTGCATGCAACCGATGCCGGACATGATCTGGCCAGGCGTGCAGAACCCGCACTGGAATGCGTCCTGCTCGACGAAAGCCTGCTGCAGCGGGTGCAATTCGTCGTCGTCATCCGCTGCCAGTCCTTCGATCGTGGTGACCTCGGCACCCTCGAGACGCACCGCTAACGTCAGGCACGCATTGACCCGCTGACCGTCAACCAGAACGGTGCACGCCCCGCAGGCGCCGGCGTCGCAGCCCTTCTTGGTTCCGGGCAGCGCCAGCTGCTCGCGCAGCAGATTCAGCAGCGAGGTCCGGTTGTCGACCGTCAAGACATGCCGTTCGCCATTGACGACCAGTGAGACGGGACTGCTGGGCGCCTCGGCGGCAGCAGCCGCTTCGGAACTGAAGAGAGAAGGCCCGGCAGCGACACCGCCTGCCACGACAGCCACGCCACCCGCCACCACACCGCCTGCCACGATGAACGTGCGCCGGGACAACTCCGACGTAGGCCCTGCGGTCGAAGGATCGGGCGAATCGGGAAATTTGGTGGGCATACGGTTCTCTCAATTCGGCGGATGATCGATGGTCGTGCCCTCGTTGCGTCCTCAGTGAACGCGTGCGATGTAGATCGCAACGGCCTCGAAGCCGGGCGACAACCATGCAACCGGACATATCGCCGGTGAGGGAGACCCTGTCAGTACACCCATCGACAGACCGCCCCTGGGACTGCCCGACGAACCATCCTTCGTCACGATGCGCTCAGCGAATGTCCCGAGCTCGGTGTGCACAACGTGCAGCGTCCAGACAGCTCTGACCAGTCCTCCATCCTGCCGAAGGTCGGCTCGTACCGTGGGGCAGTGAGCGGGTGTCTTCTCCGGACAACACGCTCGGTTGGAAGCCGGGAATCGCGCAAGCGCAACACCACCAATGAACGCGTCATCCACTACGCGCCAACGCGCTTGCACATCGGACTGCCGGGCAAGGGTTTTCCGAAGGGTGTACTGACAGGGTCCCCCAGCGGCCGTCTTCCTCGCCTAGCCTGGCTCTATGCACAACCAGGCTGAGATACCTACTTTTCCGACATCTCTCGGTGACGCGTCGCGAACTGTCGGGACAGGAGTTGTCGAAGGACTTCGATGCGTGAGGTGATTGAAGAGCTGCTCGAAACTTGGTCGACCGGGCAAGATACTGCCCTTGCCACCGTCGTCTCGACGTACCGGTCCGCGCCGCGGCAGCCTGGCGCAGCCATGCTGGTGCACCGCGACGGCTCAGTCTTCGGCAGCCTGTCCGGCGGATGCGTCGAAAGCGATGTCTACGAACTCGGACGCGACGTGTTGGCGGGCTCGGGTGCGGTATTGCGCAGCTATGGTGTCTCCGATGACGACGCCCTCGCCGTAGGCCTGACGTGCGGCGGCGAGATCACAGTCTTCATCGACCGCATCGGCCGCGATACCTTTCCCCACCTCGACGAGGTCGCGACCTCGGTTCGACAGCACCGACCCGTGGCCGTGGCAACGGTAGTCACTGGTCCCCGGCCCGTTCGAGGACAGCGGGTGTTGGTCTGGTCCAACGCGGTTTCGGGCACCACCGGTTCGGCGATATGGGATCAGCAGATAGCAGACGACGCGCGTGCCTGTCTGGTTGCGGGACGAGCGCGGCTGGTCACCTACGACGCCTCCGAGTGCGACCGACCTGGCCAGATGCAGGTGTTCATCGACGCACTCATCTCCCCGCCGAGGCTGCTCGTTCTCGGAGCGACGGACTTCGCGACCGCGCTCACCCGTCTCGGCGCCGCAGCGGGATATCAGGTCACCGTGTGCGACGCGCGTGCGATCTTCACCACGCCCCAGCGCTTTCCGGATGCCCACGAGGTGGTTGTCGACTGGCCCCATCGCTATCTGGCCGACGAAGCCAGTGCGGGTCGTATCGACGGAAGAACCGCGGTGTGCGTTCTCACCCACGACCCAAAATTCGATGTACCCGTTCTCTCTGTAGCGCTGCATCTTTCGTCCGTAGGTTACGTCGGTGTCATGGGGTCGCGCCGCACACATAGTGATCGCATCAGACGGTTTCGGGAGGCAGGTACCAGCAACAGCGAACTCGAACGTATGTCGAGTCCGCTCGGGCTCGACATCGGAGCAGCAACTCCCGCCGAGACTGCGATATCAATTCTCGCCGACGTCATCGCATCCGCGTCCCGGCGTAGCGGGCGGCCGCTACGAGACGGTGTTGGTCCGATTCACAACCGCCCGTCCGATATACCCCGGGGATCCTTTGCGCAGTCGTCAACGCAGTGCAGCCATTCAGTGTCCGCCGATAGGTTGGAGAACGCTAACCATGCACCACACCAATAGGCTTCGTCAGCGCGTGAACGATTCCTTGAGAAGCGAGGCTACAATCGTTGCAGCGTCGATCCGAGAAGAAATATCGACATTTCCAAATTTCTGTGCCATAAGTAGACGTCATAGATAGCGGTCCAGTGTTTGAAAATAGAATCGCCCCACAGAAATGTCCTAACAAAGTGTTCGACTTCGCAAAATTCCCGATCTGCAGTGCTCTTCACGGGCGAGGACTCCCGATGAACCTCCGAGAAGGAGTGGCCTGTGGCTTTGGTGTGATGCGGTTAGGTATCGATGCCGGTATCGCCGTGGTATCGATGGCCCTTGCAGTCCCAGTCGGGTTCGCCATAGGCGAGGGGGCGGCGATGGCGCGAGAAGCGCGCGGTCGCACACTGCCGGTCACCACCCCAACGGACCCGAAGGCTCACGACTTCGGCACGATCGTTACACACAGGTGAGCCGGGTGACAGTCGTGGCGTCGGGTGTCGTCGGCAGCCCTTCCGCGTCGACCCTTCCGCACTATTCCGGGCACGTCCCTTGTGGCGGACGCGGCCCCACGATCCACGAGGGAGTGCCGCGGCCCGTCCTGAACGGCTCACCGGTCGGCCGTGCAACGATCGAATCTGCAACAGCCACAGAAGCATCGACAACGTCTGCGTCGAAGAACGCCGCTCGGGGCAGGTTTGGTCAGCCCTGAGTGTTTCGATCGCAGCCGCAGCTGATCCCGCCTTCTACGGTACGAGGAGCGAGTGCTGCACTCACATCCACGGTTGGCGGACTACCTGGGGGGAGGTCTGCCCGCACTCCACGGTGTGCTTCGTGTAAGCCTTCCGGTGCGATCCGCGTGCTCCCGCGCTCGGCCGCTACGCCGTCAGCACGCTGGCAGGCAGGTCTTCCACGGCCGTCCGAGACTCCCGGGCGGCCGTACTGCCGAGGCCATGGGGGTTGTTGTCGGCGAGCGGTTCGCCGCGGGGCGGAGGTGGCTACGGCATCGACCTTTGCAGCAACGGAAAGGATCCCAGTGCAGCGAAAGCACCCCCGCCGGCGGAGCGGGCAAACTACGTCGGAACATGGCGAGCGACTTCCCTGGGCGGCCCTGCTAGCGCTCGCCTTGGCGGGTTTCGTGAACATCATGACCGAGACCATGCCGGCCGGTTTGCTCCCGCAAATTGCGGCCGGAGTCGGTGTGAGTGAAGCCGCCGCTGGCCAGTGGGTCACAGCCTATGCCGCGGGAACGGTCGCCGGGGCGATTCCCGCCGCTGCTCTCACCCGTGGGGTCCGGCGAAAACCTCTGTTGCTCTTTGCAGTCTCGGGATTCCTGGTCGCCAACACGGGCACCGCCTCCACCGACGTGTACGTCGTGGCGATTGCTGCGCGCGTCGTCGCCGGCGGGTTCTCCGCTCTGGTGTGGGGGATGGTTGCCGGCTACGCCCGGCGCCTGGTACCCAGCCACATGGCCGGACGAGCGATGGCGGTGGCGATGGTCGGCACTCCGCTCGCGCTCGCCCTCGGAGTGCCGTTGGGCACGTTCAGCGGATCCGTTGTCGGCTGGAGGTGGGCCTTCGCGGGGATGTCACTGCTCACGGTGCTCCTCATCGTGTGGATCCTCGTGGCGGTGCCCGACCGGTCAGGACAGTCCGCCCGCACCGGAACCCCGCTCACCAAGGTTCTGCTGATCCCCGGCGTCGCCCCGGTACTGTCCACCACCTTCCTCTGGATTCTCGCGCACAACGCGCTCTATACCTACATTGCGCCCTATGTGGACTCGACAGGGCTCGACGTCCGGGTAGACGTGACCCTACTGGCATTCGGCGTTGCGGCGTTGGCCGGCATCTGGTTCACCGGGGCGCTCGTCGATCGAGGACTACGGATGCTGGTGCTGTGCAGCTTGTCCACATTCGCACTCGGTTGCCTGATTCTGGGGCTCACTGGCCATCTGCTGGTGCCGTACTTCCTCGCGATCGTCGGGTGGGGTTTCACCTTCGGTGGAGCTGCCACCCAGGTGCAGACCGCACTTTCCGACGCCGCCGGTCGCGACGGTGATCTGGCGACCTCGATGCTGATCACCAGCTTCAACCTGGCGATCTTCGGCGGCAGCGGGCTCGGCGGAGTTGCCCTCGAACGACTCGGGGCCTCCTCGTTCCCCTGGATCGTCTTGGTCCTCGCCGTGTCCGCCCTGGTGATCGCCACGGTCGCACGTCGTCACGGATTTCCACCCGGCCACCGCCTCGCAACCACCGCAGACGACGGCGAGCCTTCCACGTGCTCATCGCTCAGCGGTACCGCCTGAGTGCGGCGTGCAGGAGGCCGGAGCCCCCGTGCGAAGATTCATGAGAACTTGCCTTCCGGGAGTAGGCGTACTGGCCTGGCAGAGTACCCGCACCGCGTCGCTTCGTAGGTTGCTGATTAATGCACTCGACTCCGTTGCGCCACTTGATTTTTCGCTGGAACGCTCGTAATTGTTCCTTGGCTAGTCGGCCAGCTCTGGCAGGCACCGACAACTCGCGTGCGAATCACCGTCGCCAATCCGTCCGTGGCAGAAAAGCCTTCGCCGGCAGCACCTTCCGATGCGCAACCGACTGTGATCACATCGAGTTTGAATCTAGGCGGTGTCAACGACGAGCAGGCTCATTGGGCGATTCGTCGTCGGCGAGCCGATAGAAGAAATTCCGCCGCCATCGACGTTCTCTGTTCGACTTCGTCGACGATGAGGAGAGCTATTCAGTGAAGTATCCAGGAAGCGATCCCTCACGAGCGGATGAAACAGCGTGCCGCGCCCAGATGTCCGCCCGGTTCGAGGAGGCGATCACTTCTCTGTCCCTCGACTGGACCCGCAGGCGGACGCGCCGACAAGATTTGCAAGGCTCGGTCCTCAGTTCAGTGTTCGGGGATGGGGGTGTGGTGGTCGGCAGTCCAGGAGGCGAGCAGTCGGAGCCGTTCCGCCGAGGGGGATCCCGGTTCGGCGGTGTAGATCATGAGGACGAGTCCGGGTTCAGCGGTGAGGATGAGTTCTTCGTATGCGAGGTTGATTTCGCCGACGAGAGGGTGGTTGAAACGTTTGGATCCCGAGCCGTGGGTTCTGACGTCATGAGCGCCCCATAATCTGCGGAAGGTGTCGCTTCGTGTGGAGAGCTCACCGACGAGGTCCTGCATTGCGCGGTCATGCGGGTCGCGTCCGGCCTCGGCGCGCATGATTGAGACGCACATCTCGGCGAATGCGTCCCAGTCGGGGTAGAAGTCGCGGGAGGCGGGGTCGAGGAATTGGAATCGGGCGAGGTTGGGGGTAAGTCCGCCGTCGCCGATGAGGGGCGCGTAGAAGGCGCGTCCGAGTGCATTCGTCGCGAGAAGGTCCTGGTGTTGGTTCCGTACGAACGCGATGCCGTCGGTGATCGCGTCGAGCGCCCATTGCAGGCTTGGACGTGCGGGTGGTTGCTTGGACGCCCGGCGTCGAGGACGCCGTGATGTGGAGATGCCGTCGGCGGCGCGCGCGAGGTCGAGCAGGTGCTCGCGTTCGGTGTCGTCGAGTTGGAGCGTACGCGAGATTGCATCGAGCACCGATGAGGAGGCGCCGGCGATTGCACCGCGTTCGAGCTTGGAGTAGTACTCGACGCTCACACCCGCGAGGGTGGCGACTTCGGCGCGGCGGAGTCCCGGAACTCGCCTGTTCGGGCCGGCCGGGAGTCCCACCTCCTCGGGGGTGAGTTTGGCGCGGCGCGACATGAGAAACTCGCGGACCTCGGTTCGGTTGTCCATGTTCGAAAGAATAGATCGTGTTCTGGGTGGGAGGGGTGCCCTCTCGGTACACCTCTCCGCAGGGACTTCCTGGTCTCGGCACGCGAGGGTTGACTGCCAGTGTGCCAATTTCTTCGTCCTCGTTACCTACGACGTTCACTACGCCGCAGCAGCCTATCGGCCGGGTGTTGCCGATCCTGTTGCTCGTGCTGACGGTCTTCGGCCCGATCTCGATGGACCTGTATCTACCGGTGCTGCCCGCGCTGACGATCGAGCTCGACGCGACCACCTCCATGGCCCAACTGACCGTGACGGCGTGCCTGATAGGCCTCGCGCTGGGGCAGCTGATCGCCGGGCCGCTGTCGGACAGGTTCGGGCGCCGTGTCCCGCTGTACGTCGGGGTGGCTGCGTACATCCTCACCTCGGCGCTGTGCGCGGTAAGCCCGAGCGTCGAGCTGCTGATCGTCGCCCGTCTCGTGCAGGGGATGGCAGGTGGCGTCGGGATCGTCATCGCTCAGGCCGCGGGCCGCGACATCTACTCCGGCGGCGCGCTAATGCGGTTCTACGGTCGACTCACGGTCCTCGGTGGCTTCGCAGCCATCGTGGGTCCGCTGTTGGGAGGTCAACTGGCGAGAATCACCGACTGGCGTGGCCTGTTTCTGTTCCTGGCAGCGATCGGTGTGCTCATCCTCGTCGCCATCGTGTTCGGGTTCCGTGAGACCCTCCCTCGTCAGTTGCGCACGGACGGGGGCTTCGCCCAGATCGGCCACGACGTCCGCACTCTGCTATCCGACCGTGTGTTCCTCGGCGCGGTGCTCGTCCAGGGCTTCGTATACGCCGCACTGTTCGCTTACCTGAGCGGGGCAACTTATGTACTGCAGGGCATGTACGGCCTCTCGCCGCAGGAGTATGCGTTCGCGTTCGGGCTGAACTCCGCCGGGTTCATGTTCTTCGGGTTTCTCGCGGGACGCACCAGCGAACACTGGAGCGTGCAGGGCACGCTTCTCACCGGACTGGCGATGTGCGCATCCGGAGCACTGGGCCTACTCACGTCCGGGCTGTTCGAGCTGCCACTGGCCGCGGTGATCATCTCGCTCGTGGTGATGGTCAGCGGTGTCGCTGTCACCACCCCGCCCACCACCACCCTCGCTCTCGCCGGATACCCGCAGATCGCCGGCACCGCGTCGTCACTGCTGGGCATGGCCCGTTTTGCGTTCGGCGGCATCTCCGCTCCATTCGTCGGCATCGCAGGAGCCGCCATGTTGCTGCCACTGGGTGTGATCACCGCTGTATCGGTGGCGCTGGCGGTGGCCGCATACGCCACATTCATGCGCCACCGGGGCACCCCGAATCCGATTCCCTCCTCCGACACAGCCCGCCCGCTGGCGGAACTTCGCTAAACCAATCAGAAGGAGCACATCCATGCGTTCAGTCATCATGCACGCGCCCGGCGACGTCCGAGTCGAAGAGCGCGAGAACCCGACCATCACCGAACCGACCGACGCGATCATCCGCGTCACCGCGGCCTGCATCTGCGGCTCCGACCTCTGGCCCTACCGCGGTATCGAAAAGCCCGAGTGGCCCCAGCCGATGGGTCACGAGTACGTCGGCGTCGTCGAGCAGATCGGCGACGACGTCAAGCACGTCAAGGTCGGCGACTTCGTCATCGGGTCGTTCTTCGCCTCCGACAACACTTGTGAGATCTGCCAGTCCGGCTACCAGAGTCGCTGTGTGCACGCCGTTCCCATGGGCTCCATCGGCACCCAGGCAGAGTATGTGCGTGTTCCGCTGGCCGACGGCACCCTCGTGGCCACCCCGACGCAGCCGACCCCGGAGCAGATCCCATCCCTGCTTGCCGCCTCCGACGTCCTCGGCACCGGATGGTTCGCCGCCGTCGCCGCCGAGGCCGGCCCCGGGAAGACGGTCGCGGTCGTCGGAGACGGCGCGGTGGGACTGCTCGCCGTGCTCGCCGCCAAGCGCCTCGGCGCGCAGCGCATCATCGCGATGAGCCGCCATACAGATCGACAGGCCCTGGCCCGCACGTTCGGCGCGACCGACATCGTGACCGAGCGCGGCGACGACGGTGTCGCCAAGATCAAGGAACTCACCGACGGCCTCGGGGCGCACTCGGTCATCGAGGCCGTCGGCACCCAGGAATCGATGATGCAGGCCATCCGATCGGCACGCCCCGGCGGTCACGTCGGCTACGTGGGCGTCGCACACGAGGTCGAACTCCCCGGTATGGAGTTGTTCTTCTCCGGTGTGCACCTGCACGGCGGCCCCGCGCCGGTACGCCGGTTCCTGCCGGAGCTGATCGAGCTCATCATCAGCGGCCAGATCAACCCGGGCGAGGTCTTCGACCTCACCCTCCCCATCGAGCAGGCCGCCGAAGGCTACAAGGCAATGGACGAGCGCCGCGCCACCAAGGTTCTGCTCACACTCTGATCGACACAAAGCGCGCGCGCGGCCCCTTACCCCTCTGGGGCCGCACCCGCCGACAGAAAGGACCACAGTCAATGTCCACCATCGTCATCATCGGCGCCGGCAAGGGACTCGGTGCCGCCGTCGCCCGAAAATTCGGCGCTCAGGGATTCGACGTCGCACTGATCTCCCGTACCCAGAGCAATGTCGACGCCCTCGCCGCGGACCTGCGGCAGGCCGGCATCAACGCCCGCGGCTATGCCGCCAGCGTCCGTGACGCCGAGGCCCTCGGCACCGCTCTGGACCGGGCAGCCTCCGAGCTCGGACCGATCGACGTGCTCGAATACAGCCCGATTCCGCAGCGCGAGTTCCTCCGTCCCGTGCTCGACACCACGCGGGATGACCTGATCGCCGCGGTCGAGTTCTCCGTTCTGGGTCCGGTCGCGGCGGTTGGGCACGTGTTGCCGAGCATGCGGAAACAAGGCCGGGGCACCGTACTGTTCGTCAACGGCGCCAGCGCCACCCGACCCAATCCGAACGTCGCGGGCACATCCATCGCCTTCGCCGGCGAATCCGCCTACGCTCACATGCTGCACACAGAACTGGCGGGCTCTGGAGTCCATGTTGCCCAACTCATAATCCCCGGGGCAATCACACCCGGTCACCCAACGCACGACCCCGATGTGCTCGCCGACAAACTCTGGACCATGCACACCGCTCGCGGCAGCTTCCGTGAGGTACTCGACGCGGCCTGAGCGGATCGGCGTTGGCGCCGATAGCGCTGCTCGCGGCCACCACCACAGGACCGAGTGCCACCGACACACCCACCGTCGAGGCGAAGACCGGGTCCACGAACCCGTCGGCTGACCGCTGGCTGATGCAGCACGCCGGTGCGAGCGTCGAGCGATTACGCACCGCTCACACTCTGGCCACCAACCACCCAAACCCGACAGTCTCTCTAAATCCCTTTGCACCGTGCGCTTTCGGTGCAGAGCACTAGAAGCATCAACGATGAACACGAAATCAGATGCCGCCTACGCGAGGCGGAACGTCACCCGCCGTGGCCTCAAGCTGGCCGGTGCCAGTGCGGCCCTAGTCAGCGTGCTCGCCGCAACCGGCTGCACCCCGTCCGAGCGGGACACCACGTCCTCGGCACCGGTGGCCCAGTCGACCAACCTGCCCGCCGGTGACACCTCCAACGGTGCCGATAACTTCTACACCAGCGACCGGGTCACCGTCGAGAAGGTGACCTTCAAGAACCAGTACCAGATGAACGTCACCGGTAACCTGTTCGTCCCCAAGGACATCGACCGTAATGTAACGAATCCGGCGATGGTCGTCGGACACCCGATGGGAGCGGTCAAGGAGCAGAGCGCCAACCTCTACGCGACCAAGATGGCCGAGCAGGGATTCGTCGCCCTGTCCCTGGACCTGTCGTTCTGGGGCGAGAGCGACGGCGAGCCCCGCAACGCTGTGGCCCCCGACATCTACGCCGAGGACTTCAGCGCCGGCGTGGACTTCCTGCGCACCCAGTCCTTCGTCGACACCGAACGCATCGGCGCGCTCGGAATCTGCGGCAGCGGCAGCTTCGTCATCAGCGCCGCCAAGATCGACCCCCGCATCAAGGCCGTCGCCACGGTCAGCATGTACGACATGGGTGGCGTCAACCGCAACGGGCTGGGCCACTCGGTCACCCCCGACCAGCGCCAAGCGGCCTTGGCGCAAGCCGCAGCCCAGCGAGACGTCGAATTCACCGGCGGTGAAACCGAGTACACCAGCGGGACCCCTGAAGAATTGAATGATCAGTCAACGGCGATCGAGCGTGAGTTCTACGACTTCTACCGCACATCCCGTGGGAATAGCCCGGACACCACCACGCACCCCACGCTGTCGAGCAATTCCAAGTTCATGAACTTCTTCCCGTTCGCCGACATCGAGACGATCTCTCCTCGGCCGATGCTGTTCATCACCGGCGACCAGGCCCATTCCCGAGAGTTCAGCGAAGAGGCCTACCGGCTCGCTGGTGAGCCCAAGGAACTGGTGACCGTTCCCGGCGCCGGTCACGTGGACCTCTACGACCGCGTCGACCTCATTCCGTTCGACAAGCTGACCAGCTTCTTCCGCACGAACCTGAACTGACCCCCGTGGGGCCCGCACCGGTGAGCCGATCCCAGCGGGGCTGGATGTTCGCTTGCCGGTGCCGGGCCGCGAAATTGTCTTGCTGCCAGCAAGGCTGGTTCGGACCTAGCCTGACAACGAGCAAAGATGGACCAGCACGGGAACCGTGCGCTTGGTGCGACGCACGACCAGCTCCGCGCAAACCAGCACTTGTTCGTGCTCGTCGTCGGCCTCCTGCTCCTCGCGGACCAACAGCGTGGCGGCTGTGCGTCCGAGTTGCCAGCGAGGTTGGCGCACCGGACTGAGCGCGACCGCAGCCGCCAAGTCCTCGTACCCGACGATGGCCAGTACGTCCGGTACCCACCCTGGCGCTGACTCACTCGTGGATAAGCCCAGCGCGAACAAATCGTTGGCGCAGACCACCGCGGTCGGCCGCACGCGAGACAACTCCCCCCAGCAGTTGCACGCCCGTGTTCTTGCCCTCGGTCACGATCAACGCGGTCGTCTCTACCTCCACGGCGATTCGCTGCGAGTCCGGCCAGGGAACTGCCTGATCGCCCCAATAGCTTCCGACGCAGCCGCGATAAACGCTTGAGCCTACGGCTGCGTCCATTTCCACGATGACGCTTGCGTTCCAAGCGCCTGTGCGTCTCGACGACCGCACCCGGCAATTTCGTTTATACGGAGGATGCCAGGTCACGCCCGTCCGCACATCTGGGAGACCCAATCAGCCCCCAGGATCGAGCCGCCTGTGCAAAGGTTGGCTGGGGATTCTGACAGGGCATTCCACAGGCGGCGAACTGGGCCTGACGATTCTCACATGCTCTTCGGTGACCGCGAGAACATGCTCGTAGCACTCGATGGATTGCTGTATCAATCCGCACAGTCCATACGCCAAACCCAGCCCGTACCCGACGCTGATTTCGTGTGCGCGTTTGCCTTGATTGCGGAACTCCGCCTGGGCGGTCTCGAGGTGCGGATAGGAGCGCGTGGGGTCACCGCTGTAGAGGGCCAGCATGCCATCAGCCCCGTCGACGAGGGCGTGCATCATGCGGTCATCCGTCTGCTCGGTCGCCACACGTCCCTTCTCCACGAGGGCGGCGCCGACCTGGAGATCGCCCTGCACGTTTGCCATCACACTGGCGCAGTACAGCGCTTCGACCCATTCGAGGGCAGGTGGGCCGCTCTGACGGGCAATCAGGTTGTTGAGCCAGCGCCGGGTCTCGTTGTAGAGGCCCTGCGAGCCCCAGAACCAATAGAGCGCGGTGGCCATACGAAGGCCAGCGGGCACATCGTCAGTGATGCAGAATTCGAGAGCTTCCCGCAGGTTCGGTTGTTCCCGTTTCAGACGGCTGATCCACTCGAGTTGGCGGGCGCTGATCCACTCCGCCTCCGATTCGACCGCCAACGCCTCGTACCAATCCCGGTGCCGGCGACGCAACACGGTTCGCTCACCGATCTGCTCGAGTTGCTCGTAGCCGTACTCGCGGAGCGTCTCGAGCATCCGGAACCGCACCACCGATCCGGACTCCTCCCGGATCAGGATCGACTTCTCGACCAGGGAGGTCAGCGTGTCGAGCAACTCGTCCTGGACCAGTCTCTCGCCGCACACTTGCTCCGCGGCATCGAGTTCGAAGCTTCCCGCGAAGACCGCCAGCCGCCCCCACACCAGTTGTTCTCCAGCGGTACACAGCTCAAAGCTCCAGTCGATGCACAACCGCAATGTCTGTTGCCGCGTCGGCGCACCGCGGCTGCCTCGGTTCAGTAGGGTGAAGCGGTGGGTGAGCCGCTCGAGGATCTGCTCGGGTGACATCGCCCGCAACCGGGCAGCGGCCAGCTCGATCGGCAGCGGCAATCCGTCGAGGCGGTGGCAGATACCAGCCACAGTCGCCGCGTTGTCCTCGGTGAGAGAAAAGCCAGGAACCCCGGCAGCGCCACGTTCGACGAACAAACCCACTGCATCGTATTTCGGCATCTCGCGCAGCGTGACCTCCCGCTGAAGATCCGGGACATTCAGCGGCGGGACCCGCAGCACCGCTTCGCCGCCGATGTCGAGGGGTTCGCGGCTGGTGGCCAGGATCCGCAACCGCGGGCAGGTGTGTAGCAGAGAGCCGGCCAGTTCGGCGACCGCGTCCACCATGTGCTCGCAGTTGTCCAGTACCAGCAGAAGTTCCCGTGGCGCCAGATGTTCGATCAGGACATCCTGCAGCGGCCTCGCCGACTGGTCTCGCAGTCCCACGGCCGTGGCCACCGAATCGACCAACGACGACTCGTCACGCAGTTCACCCAGCTCAACCAGGCGCACACCGTCGGAGTATTCGCGGTGAACGCTCGCCGCGACCTGTATCGCCAGACGTGTCTTGCCGACACCTCCAATCCCCGTCAATGTCACGAGCCGAGACCGCGCCAGCAAGTTCGTCGCCTCGGCGAGTTCGCGGCGACGGCCGACGAAACTGGTCAACTCCAGCGGAAGACTGCCCGTGGCACCCCCATGGGAGGGATGTGTGGACGGTCGCTGCTCCCGCGACACCGGTTCTCGGTCAGTGACCCCACCACCGGGTTCTATGCGAAGGGCCATCTCGTCGACCGCGAAGCCGTGGTGTTGCTGAAGTTGTCGCAATTCCTCCCCGAAATCGGCCGCCGTGGCCGGGCGTTGAATGGGTGTGCGGGACATTGCGCGTTCGATCGCCGTGGACACATCCTCCGCGATACCTTGCTCGCGAAGGTCGGGGACCGGCTGTGTGGTGATCCGCAGAAACTGCGCCACCACCTGCTCACCGCTGCGCCGCTCGAACGCGGCATGACCGGTCAGGGCACTGAACAGAGTGGCACCGAGACCGTAAACATCCGCGGCCGGACTCGGCGGATCACCGCTCAGCACCTCCGGTGCGGTGTACGCCGGCGACCCGGTAATGGCGCCGGTGGCGGTCTCGAAACCGCCGGAGATGTGCGCGATGCCGAAGTCGGCCAGCTCGGGCTCGCCGTACTCGGTGAGCAGGATGTTCGCGGGCTTGACGTCGCGGTGCAGGATGCCGAGCCGGTGCGCTGTCTCCACGGCGCCGGCCATCTTCACCGCAAGACGTAGTGCGTCCCTCAACGGCAGCGGACCGTTGTGGCGGATCCGAGCGTCGAGAGAGTCTTGTGGGTGATAAGGCATGACGATGTACGGGAGTCCATTGTCGGTGACACCGACCTGCAGAATGTTGACGATGTTCGGGTGCCCGGTCAGCCGGCCCATCGCGCGCTGCTCCCGAAAGAATCTGGCACGGTTCTCGTCGTCGAGCGCCACGGTGAGCACCTTCACCGCCACCTGACGGTCCAGGCCCTCTTGCGTGCAGCGGTAGACCACGCCGAAACCGCCGCGACCGATCTCCTGAACATCGTTGAAGCCGTGCCTGCCAACTCCGCGGCCGGGACCGGCGGGTACCGCTGAGTGTCGAGCGGATCACCTTCAGCCATCGGACGGTCTACTCACTCCGTCGGCTCGTGGGTTCCGCGCACTGGTCCCGACGGCACGACCAGTTCAGATACAACCGTGGATGCACCTCTCGATAGCGTGCTTTCAAGGATATCGCTGTCGGTTCCTATACTCAGCGGTCAGGGCCGCGGTCGTCGGCGCGATGAGACGGCTGGTTGTGATGGCGCACACTCCGGATCAACCGTTCTTCTGACAGTCCCTACAACGCCAAAGAAGCTTGACCTGCGCAATCGAAAGTGGAACTGAGAGGCACGGATGGATTCCGCGACGCGAAGACCACACGACGCGAACACGAAACCGCTGGGATACCTTGCAGGTCTCCGCCAGGAATGGGCGGGTCGGGTCGAGACGCTTCCCGCCGAGTTGGTTGTGACGACCAGTCGAGAATACGGATTTCGAATCCTTCCCTGCTCCATCGTCGGTCTAGAGACGACCAATCACCGGCGTCCATTCGAGAATTCGATGTTCGGGTACGAGTTCGTGGATGACGAAGGGATCCTGCGTGAAGAGTTGTGCCACCGTTGCGGTGGTGTCGGACTCCAGGAGGATGAAGGCACCGCTGTCATCGGCGTACGGACCGCAGGCGATGACGATCTGGCGGTCGACCAATTCGGAGAGCCATGCTCGATGTGCGGATCGGCACGTGTCACGTCCTGCGGCGGTCTGGGCTGAATAGGTGTAGTCGACGACGAAGAGTGGCATGGTTTCTGATTCCTCGCGGATTGCTTCGGGGGGTGGATGCAGCAGTCGAGCGGCACACTGCGGCGTGCAGTGTGCCGCCCCGTGTCGGTGTCAGCCGAGCAGTTCGTAGATCAGCAGGCCGGACAGAGACAGGATCGAGAGGAATCCCAGGGCGCCGATGATGTTCTTCCACCAGGTGTTGCGGAGGTTGCCCATCAGCTGACGGTTGTTGCTCATCACGAAGAGCAGGAGTCCGAGGAACGGTGCGATCAGCACGGTCAATGCCTGGGCGAAGATGATCAGCTGGACAGGGGATTTCGTGAACAGGATCGTGATCAGGAGTCCGAAGCCGAGGATCACGGCGCTGGTACGTTTGGCTGTCGGTGTGCTGGGCGACGGTCCTTTGCCGAGCGCGTCGGAGAGCATGGTGCCTCCGGCGGTGGCGTTGGCGACCATCGCGGAGAACGCGGCCCCGGACAGCCCGAGCGCGAAGATCGTCGATCCGATCGGGCCGGCGATGGGTTCGAAGATCTTGGCCAGGCCTGCGAGGGTGGTCGCCTCGGTGTTCTGCCGGCCGAGGACAGCGGCGGCGACGATGATCACGAGCGAGGTCATGATGCCGGGTGCCACGATGCCCGGGATGGTGTCGGCGATGGTGGTTTGCCGGTATTCGGCTGCGGTGCGCTTGCGTTCGTGGGTGCCGTAGGACGTGAAGAAAGCGGCGTTGAGGGAGAAGTTGGTGCCGACGAGGGCCACGACGAGCAGTTGTCCACCCGGCGGGATGCTCGGGACGAGTCCGTGCACGGCCTGGAACCAGTCGGGTTGGGCGATGACGGCACTGAAGACGAAGGTGGCCGCGAGGAGGGCGACGATCACCAGCAGGACGCGTTCGACGGTTCGATAGACGTTGCGGAACAACAGGATCAGTCCGACGAAGACTGTGCAGACGGCGGACCACACTATCGGGGACCCGCCGAAGACCATCGACAGTCCCAGGCCGGATCCGACGGCGTTGCCCACGGAGAAACACAGGGTGATGATGAAGACACCGATGCCGGCGGAGACGCCGACGCGTCGGCCCAGGATGTCTTTGACCGAGCTGATCATGGACACGGGCGTGCGGATGCCGAGGCGGACACTCATGTCGGCGTAGACCAGCATGAAAATCGTCGAGACGGCGATCACCCAGATCAGGGAGTAGCTGTACTCGCTGCCGGCCTGGACGGCACTGGCGAGGTTGCCGGGCCCGAACTGCCAGGCTCCGGCGATGAATGCGGGACCGGCCATGGCCAGGGTCCGAACCCAGTACCGCCGCTGGGGCCGGACGCGACCTCCGGGCGGCGGAGGGGTGTCTGCGACCACTGAACCGCCTCCGACGGGATCGGCTGATGTGCGAGATGGCTGACTCATCGGTGAGCCTACTTTCTGGTGTTCGAACCGCAGACGAGGAGTGTGGCGCAACTGACGATGGGGCATCCGACGCTGCCGGCTCGGGAGGGGCGAACGGAACCTGCGGCCGGGAGTGGGCCGGGTCTGCTGCGGGCGGTGCCGGCCGGCCCGGGGTGTCCGGGCCGGGCGGCAGAACCGGCACGCGGCGCGGTGGCACCGCGTGCGGCGGATTCGGTGAATCCGACGTGACGGGTCGAGCGGGGTCAGGCGTGGGCGACGACCGAGGTCAGCTCGGCCGACTGCAGCGCGGCGGCGATTTCGGCACCAGCGCCCTCGGCGAGCGGCAGCAACGGTGAGCGCACGGTGGCGTGTTCGAGGATTCCGCGGGCGACGAGGCCTTCCTTGAGGGCGACGGTGCCTTCCATGTGCGAGCCGCGGTGGTAGACGTTCGCCGTCACCGGCAGGAGGCGGTCGTGGATGGCCCGGGCCGCGGGGTAGTCCTTGGCTTTGCCTGCCGCGATGAGTTCGACCAGCGGCTCGGGCGCGAGTCCGCCGTAGCCGACGAGCAGGCCGTCGACGTCGAAGATGGTGTGCAGAAGGTACTCGTCGTGGCAGCTCAGGATCTGCAGGTCGGGGTTCTCGCGGCGCAGGACCGGGATCTCACGGTCCCAGCGGCGCATGTTCCGCACGCCGTTCTTGGTGGCGAACACACCGGGCTGGGCGGCGATCTCGAGCTGGGTGTCCAGGTTGTACGTGGCCTTGGTGGCGTCGGGGTACTGGAACAGGATCAGCGGCAGCCCGGACCCTTCGTGAATCGCCTTGTACCGATCCTGCGGGGCGCCGTCCTGGTAACCGAACCGCAGCCATCCGTGGGAGGGGTAAACCAGGCCGGCCGAGGCGCCCGCGTCGACCGCGCGGCGGGCCTCCTCCACGGAGACTGCGGTGCCTTCGCCGGTGATGCCGGCGATGATCGGCAGCCTGCCGTCGACGGACTCCTTGAAGGCGGCGATGACGCGAACCTGCTCGTCCTGGGTGAGGAAGGTGCCCTCGCCGGCGTGGCCGAGCACGACCAGGCCCTTGACGCCGTCGACACTGCCGAGCCACGAGCCGAGGCGCTGGATGGCGTCGTAGTCGACGGCGCCGTCACGGGTGAAGGGTGTCACCGGCGCCGGTGTGAGGCCGCGGAGGTCGAGTGTGCTCATGATCGCTCTTTTCCATCGAAGGAGACTTTTGCAAACGTTCCCGGGAACGTTCCCGTGAACGATTTCATCGTGCGATACGATCGTGTCTGTGTCAAGGGTCACGTTCTGAATCGGATGTGATCAGGCCTTACCTCACGCGCGGAGGGCCGGGCCGAGGCGGTAGAGAGGAAGACCATGGAAGCCAATGGGAGCGCGCCCCAGCGGGCGCGGGACGGTAAGCACGTCGTGACGCTGCGTGAAGTGGCGGACGCGGCGGGGGTGAGCACCTCGACCGTCAGCCGGGTGCTCGACGATCGCGTTCCACCGTCCCGCTCCGCTACCGCCGAACGAGTGCGCGCGGTCGCCGATCAACTGGGCTACCGGCGCAACACCTTCGCGTCGAGCCTGCGACGCGGGCAGACCGCGACGATCGGCGTCCTCGTCCCACGGTTGAGCGACACCGTCATGGCCTTGATGTACGAKGCGATCAGCCGGGCCGCGACCCGCCTCGGCTACTTCACGGTCGTCGCCACGACGGGGGACAACCCCGCCGACGAGTCCGACGCGGCGAGGACGCTGCTCGCCCGGAACGTGGACGGCCTGATCGTCGCCTCGAGCCGGCGCGACGACCCGCTGCCGCGCGAGCTGCGGGAGCGCGGCGTGCCGCACGCGCTCGTGCTCAGGACCGACGGGATCAGTCCGTCCTCGGTCGGCGACGACGAGGCGGGCGGCTATCTCGCCACCCGTCATCTGATCGACCTCGGGCACACCGACATCGCCGTCCTGTCGGGCCCGTTGTTCGCGTCCACCGCCGTCGGTCGTCTGGCCGGGGCGCGAAAGGCGCTGCGGGAAGCGGGAATCGCGGAAGTGCCCGAGTGGATCGTCGAAACGACGTTCGGCATCGAGGACGGCGAGGAGGCCGGGAACCGGCTCTTCCGCTCCGCGTCCCGTCCAACCGCGGTCTTCGCCGCCAACGACAATCTCGCGCTCGGAGTCGTGGCTGCCGCGCACAGATGCTCGTTGACAGTCGGCGACGACGTCGCCCTGGTCGGCTACAACGACATCCCACTGTCGCAACGTCTTCCGGTCCCGCTCACCTCGGTGCGCACCCCGTTCGACCAGATCGCCGCCACCGCGCTCGATCTGATGCTCGCCACCACCCCCGTCGACGATCCGATCCGGCGCGCGATGCCCACCCTGATCCCGCGACGCTCGTCCGGGTCGCACCGGGCCACCATCGCGGCGGGCCCGCAGACCGCCGGTAATGTGCACCACCGCGAATAGTGACTGACGACTGATGTCGGCGAGGCTGGTCCGTGGGATGATCGAGTCGGGCACTCCGAAGGAGTCCCGAACGACTGCTCACATGGTGGTGAAGGACGGCGGTGCCCCGGGTGCGCGCTGCCGTGGAGATTCGCCGGGTGCGGCACCTGAAAAAGAGGAGCGGACCATGACTGATGTTGCCGTGCAGCGTCGGCCACGAAACCGCAAGCAGCTCATCGTCGCCGCTGCGGAGAAGTAGTTCGAGCGCCGGGGTTTTCACGATGCCGCGATCGCGGACATCGCGGCCGATGTCGGTATCACCGGTCCGGCGTTGTATCGCCATTTCCGAGGTAAGCAGAATCTGCTCGCCGCGGCGGTCGAGTTCGAGATCGAGGTGCTCGAGGCGGCCTACGCTGCCCCGCAGCCGGGGCTTCGGGACCTGCTCGAGTATGCTTCCGCTGCGCAACCATTCGCCCGATCGGACTGTCGGACGCCAGGAGATGATCCTGCCCGACCACGTCCGACAGGTCGGACGGCCGTAGGCGGTCCGCCAGCGGACGCGATGTGTCGTCCACGTCAAACAACGATGGGGGCCTCTCCACAACCATCAGTATCCTTCTTCCTGCGTCCTATCCTGTTGCGGCTCAGTCGGAAATGTGACGATCGATCGCTTCCCGCGCATCGTCCGGGCGATCACGGCGAGGTACTCGCTCGACGACGAGTGCATACGAGCCGGCGACAAGGTTCTCCACCAGGTCGGTCGTCACGCCCGGCCCCGCGGCGATCGAAAGCCAGTGTCGTTTGTCGAGGTATCGTCCGGGGCCGACGCTTTCGTGGGAGCGCTGCAGCGCGCGCCCGTGGTCTGGGTCCACTTTGACGGTGACGATCCGCTCGGCAGGATCCTCGGTGACGATCAGGAACACCTTGCCGGCGACCTTGTACACGTCCAGTCCCTCGGTGAAGGGATACCCGTGGCTGACCCCGGGAAGATCCTCGGCGGTACGCCGAGCGGCCTGCTCTACCCGATGCCCTGAGACCGTCATGCCCGGCCCTGTCCAAACCGATCCGGGTCGATCGGCCGCTGCGTTCTCGGCAGCTTTTCCACGACCAGGAGATACGACTCCGTCACCAGATCGTCGACTAGCTGCGCGTCGATGTCCCCACCTGGCGTCAGCGTGATCCAGTGTTGCTTGTTCATGTGATAGCCCGGCGTGATGTGCTCGTGCGAGGCTTGCAATGCCTTCCCCTCCGCCGGGTCCGTTTTCAAGATCACCATCGGCTCACCTGTCACGTGCGTCAGGAGCATGAATATCTTCCCGCGGACCTTGAACACACCCCATCCGTCGCCGAACGGATGCTCCAACCCCGCCCCGGGCAGCTCCTCCGCCCGCGCGGCCGCACGCTCCTGCAACTTCGTCGCCTCCATGCGAGCTCCTTCCGTCGTAGAAGTACGTACTACCGTACGCACTATGGCTGATCGCATATCGCCACGACCAGAGGTGGGATCTGGCTGATGGTCCGCAAGGGGATCGCGAACGACCCGTCACGAAATGCGCGAATCAGGAAGGCCGCCTTGGATATCGTTGCTGGGGAGGGGCTGCGGGCCGCCACCTCGACCTATTGCTGATCGTGCCGGTGTGGCGTTGGGATCGGTGACCTATCATTTCGTTGATCTGGACGAAATTTTCGCCAGGCGGATCATCCCGTGCCACCGAGTGGGAACTGAGGTTGATTCGCGAGATCTACGCGTACGGCTCTGTCAGCCACCGGGTGCGAAACCTCATCCGTGCCTTCGTAGAAAGCTCCCTCTTAGCTCTGCAGACCCACTTCCCGGAACCGGCAACACGCTCGCTGGAGGCGCTGCGTCGAGGGCTGGTGGATCTACCAGCGCTGGACCCCGAGGCGTTGGATGAGGACATGGTCCGAGACGCAATTGACGCAATCGCCGACAAATTCGGTCCTGTCACCCGCATGGCTGACTCGTCATGCCCGGCAAGTTGTTTACTCGTGCCGTGCCAGTTGACCTGGTTCTGCTTCTGGTTCGCCCACTGACAGCGTGAGTCTATTGCGAGCCTGCTGGGAGACGCGGCGGGCTGCGATCAGCGGTGGTTACATCGGCTGAGGATCCGGGCAGCGGTTGCAGCTGAGGCGGGCACTGGTGTTTCAGGAAGGAGTATGAAGGCGGGGTTGGGTAGCGCTCCGACATGATGTGCGTCCTCCTACAGGACGGAAGCGGCGTCAAAACTGGGAAGTCAACAGTTGTCGGCGGTGCAATCGCAGCAGTTGATTCCACACCGCGTTGGCGGACTTCCTGCGAGCTCGACAGGCCGTCGCGGGCCGATACTTCACGCGGTTGGGTTCCGCATTGTGAAATCATCTCCGATGCGGGTCAATCGGGTGGAACGGTCAATCGGCAGTCCCTTCTGCATAACCCGCAATGTGGTCTTGATCTTGATTCCGTAATGCGGACCGATTTCCTGGGGATTTGTCGACTCGCTTGACGGCCGAGTTCGGCAACGAGCACAGTCACATCGAATCGTGACTCAGATCACGTCGTAGGTCTGCTGCGGAAGGGGGGCGGTGTTAGATCCCGCCAGCACGTCTTCCGCGCTCTCGCGCCGGATGACTCCGACATCCGCATCCGCATCCGAAGGCCCAACTCGGCTCATTCGGTTGAGCGCAGCCGCACCTCCGCCGCACACCTGTCGTCGCTGAACAGTTTCGGCAACAGACGTCCTGAGAACACATTCGTGTGTCGGTGACCAATTCCAGAAGGGCAGTACATGATTGACAAAGGTGTAAGTGTGGCCACAATGGATGGCGTACTCGAAGAAAAGGCTCCCGCGCTCAGGGGCAATATGGGCACCTTGGGGCTGTTCTTCAGTGTGATGGCCTTCAATGCCCCCCTCGTCGTGGTAATTGGCGTCATCCCATTCATGATTGCCTTCGGGAACGGCATTGGCACGCCGATCCTCTTCGTCATCGGCGGCCTGATCGTGGCGGCTTTCGCCACGGGATTCTTGCGAATGTCGGACGTCATTCAGCGTCCCGGCGCGTTCTATGCATTCGTAACGGCCGGCCTCGGGAAGAGAATCGGTCTCGGATCCGGCCTTGCCATGCTGCTCGCATACTTCTGCGTCTGCGCGGGCTACCTGCCCTTCGGTGGCGTCATATTTGGCACCCTCGTCACGAATACCTTCCACGGCCCTGACCTACCCTGGTATGTCTGGGCGTTCGTGCTCTGGCTGATCGTCGCAGTCCTCGGCTATCTCCGCGTCGACTTCTCGGCAAAGGTCACCGCCGTAGTTCTGTGCGGAGAACTGATCGTCGTCTTCATCTACAACGCGGTGATCTTCGCGCGTGGGGGTGCCGAGGGACTGAGCGCGGCACCCTTCAGTCCTAGCAATTGGTTCGACGGATCGTTGTCCATCGGACTGCTCTTGGCCAGCGGCATGTTCGGCGGCTATGAGGTGACCGTCTTGTTCCGCGATGAAGTGCGCAATCCTGAAAAAACGATCCCCCGGGCAACCTACGGACTCATCGCCTGCGCCGTCGTCATCTACGTGACGACGACGTGGCTGTTCATCAACGCACTCGGAGTTGACGACGCGGCGTCACTGGTCGTGGCCGACCCCACCGGCGCCATGGATTCGACATTCGTCACCTTCGGAAGCCACTTCCTTTTCGATGCTGCCTCGATGTTGGTCATCACCAGCGCTCTCGCTGTGATCGTCTGCGCGCACAACGTCGGCGCGCGTTATTTGTTCAACCTGAGCGCTGACGGAGTCTTTCCCCGTTCCCTGAGCGGTGTGCACCCGCGCCACGGATCACCCTACGTGGCATCGATGGTGATGAGTGCGGCCGCGCTCGCCCTGAACGCCGCCGTAGTCGTACTCCACATCGACGAGATGGCCTTCTATGCCGCGTTGCTGGGTGTTGCTGCGCTGACAGGTATTACGGTGCAGTTCCTCACGGCTGTCGCAGTTCCGGCCTACCTGAAGCGAACAGGCAATCACAAAGACCACGTGATGAAATCAATCGTCCTTCCCCTGGCCGCTGCCGTGGGCTTCGGTACGGTCATGGTGCTGTCCATTCTCAACTTCCACATCCTCACCGGTGGATCGCAGACCATGTCCAACATTCTTCTCGCCTTCGTCTACGGATTCTTCGCCTTCGGTTTCGTGTTGGCACTCGCCTTGCGACGGTGGCGACCGCAGGTCTATCAGCGAATCGGGCGGCAGTAGAAGGCGACAGCTTCCCACCGGACTACCTGATCTCCGTGGTGTCCGTGGCAGGAGATTGGGTGCTCCGGGCGTGCTCTCACGGCCATGTGAGGGCACGCCCGGTCGCTGCGGGTAAATCGACCCGAACACGATTACGTCAAGATAAGAGGTTTCATGACCGACGACCGTAGCAATGCAGGTAACGCTGGAATGTCCCCCGAGGCTTGGGAGGAATGGTTCGCCGACAAGCACATCACGACCGAGGATCGCGCGGCATACGCGGACGCAGACGATACCTGGCCCGAGTACTCACTCGGCTCGAACTCGCGTCCGCGTGAGGGCGTGCCAGCGGGTTCGATCACGGTCCGTCAGCACACGAGCTCGGTCGCGTACCCAGGAATCGAGCGGGACTATCGGGTGTACGTTCCGGCACAGTACGACGGCTCGGAGCCGGCGTCGTTGATCGTCTTCCTCGACGGACTGGAATACCTTGCGGGGGATTTCCGCGCCAACGTGGTGCTGGACAACCTCATTGCCGAGGGCCAAATCCCCCTGACCCTTGCCGTGTTCATCGAGGCGGGAAAGACGGGACCCGGGTACCCGATCTTCGGTGGTGCGGACAACCGAAGCATCGAGTTCGACTCGATCGACGACACCTGGACACGGTTCCTCATCGAGGAGCTGCTCCCGGACGCGGTAGGTGAGCTGAACGTGTCGACGAAGCCACGCGACCACGTCATCGTCGGCTTCAGCTCGGGCGGCAACGCGTCCTTCACAGCGGCGTGGCACCGGCCGGACTTCTTCGGCAATGTCATCACACACTGCGGTTCTTTCGTCGACATCCGCGGCGGCCACAACCACGCACCGCAGGTGAGACGGAACCCGCGCAAGCCGATTCGGATGTGGCTCCAGAGCGGGCGACGCGACGCGCGTGTGGTCTTCGGGGACCTCGCGATCGCCAACCAGGACATGGCAGCGGCACTGGAGTACCGCTATTACGACCATCAGTTCGTCTTCGGCGAGGGCGGCCATACCTTGCGCCACGGTGGTTCGGTGTTTCCTCGGACAATCCGCTGGATCTGGCGCGACCACCAATCCACCACCGGCACGTACTGACCACCACCGGCACTGGGCCCCCAAGAGCGGGCACAACCCACACCTCAACGAGTATCAGGCATTCAACTTCCAACCACTCGATTTCATCGCGCAGCACTGACAGTCGCCATGCCGGAGCTGGTCCGGCGCCGAGGTGCAGATTCGTCGCCGGACCAGCTCAGCGGGCTGTCAATTCTTCTTCGGTAATCGTGGTCTCCGCCGACGCACGCGGCGGCGCCGTTCTGCGGCTCAACAACATTCAGTGCACATAGTTGTGTTGAAAAGTGAATGTTTCCGTCCGCCACCTAGGAAAGAAGCTACCAATGGTTCACAGAGTTTCGAGTCTCACGAAAACCGGGTTCCGTCGCAGCGCTTGCAGCCTTGCGAGTTGCGGCACCGAAGCCGACGATGCATCTACACCAGACGCCAACTCGAACACTGCACTCAGCAACCCTGAGAAACCCATCACCATTACATTCATGCGCCACGGGCAAGTCTGCCGGCAACGTATCCAAGATTATTGATACCTCCACGCCGGGGCCAGCACCGAACAGGGACGGAAGCAAGCTCAGGTTGCCGCCGATGCCCTTGTGGGTCAGGGCTTCGACGGGGTGTACGCCTCGACAATGGTGAGAACACAGCAAACCGCCCAGCCCGGGGCGGAAGCAGTGAACGAGCCGGTCGAGGTGCTCCCGGGTCTCCRGGAAATCGAAGCCGGCGACCTGGAAGGCAGGCCGGAGGCGGAGGCCGTGGCAGCGTATGACGCCCCTTTCTACGATTGGCTACAGGGAAACCGTGACTCACGTATGTCCGGCTCGGTCGACGGCAACGAATTCGACCAGCGTTTCGACAAGGCCGTCGAAGAGATCTACGCGAGCGGTGATACAAACCCCATTGTCTTTGCGCACGGACCTTCGATTCCTACCTGGGTCCTCTTGAACGTGAGGAACCCCGATTTGAGCCCTTTCACAACCGACCCTCTCCCCAACACCGGATACATCGTTGTCACCGGTACTCCGGAGACAGGATGGACGCTGACCGACTGGAATGGAAAGCAGATCTCTCAGTAGGCCGAAGACGTCGCCCGGTGTGATCGGGTACCTGCCCAGGGCGGCAGCACTACTGTCGCCGGCAGAGCGGGCGCAACCCGCCCTGCCGGGGCCACCCCGTGCACCGGTATGCCAGAATTGCACCTCACCGTGATTGGGTGCTTACTTCGTCATCCGAAGCTGGGTTCGATGAAGTGCCGTGCCCGGTGCTACCGAGATTCAGTAGTCCCACGCCAACGACGATGAGCGCTAATCCCGCTATGGCCACACCGGAGAGTGATTCTCGGAAGAACACCACACCGAGGATTGCCACGATCGTTGTTCCTGCAGCGGCCCATATTGCGTAGCCGACGCTAACCGGGAGCCCGCGGTTGAGCGCCAGGCCGAGCAAAGTGAAGCTGCACACGTAGCCGATCACAACCAGGAGGGAGGGCGGGAGCTTGCTGAAGCCTTCGGACACTTTCAATGACAGCGTTGCGACGATCTCGCACACGATGGCGCCGGCGAGCAACACGTAGGCGATCACGCGTCGACCTCCGAAAGCTCACGACGGTCTTGCACCGCTCGGTGCGCGATCCACAACGCGCCATCGTCGATAGTTGTGTTCGTAGACATGCTTTCCTTGCCGGGACCGCTTACGACGACCCATGTGACGGTTACGCGGATGAATTCAAGGTGTGGTGCCGACACTATCGCCCACAACGTGTCCAGATTTCGCCGGCGGTGTTGCCGATGCGTCCGGTGATTGATCCGACGCCGAAGTCAGATGCACCGGGCGCTCAGCCCACCGTCGATTGGCAGAAGAACTCCGTTGACGTAGGCGGCGCGGTCGCTCATGAGGAACAACGCGGCGTTGGCGACGTCCCAGGGAGTGCCCATTTGTCCGGTCGGGCTGGCGGCATGGCGGGCGGCGAGTTCCTTGTCGAGGTCGACCTCGGGTCCCCTCGCCTGGCGTCCGATCGGAGTGTCGATGAGTCCGGGAAGGATGGCATTCGCTCGGATGCCGCGTTTCGCGTAAGTCAGCGCGAGCGAGATCGTCAGCTGATTTACCGCTGCCTTGCTGGCGTTGTACACCGGGTACACGTATCCCGTGTCACGAATGCTGGCCAACGATGACACGTTGACGATGGAGCCCTTCCCGCGGGCGAGCATGTGGGGCAGGGCGTGGCGGATGGTGAGGTAGCAGCTGGTGGCATTGAGCGCCATTCCCTTGTCCCAGCCGGCCCGATCGAGGTCGACGATTTCGCCTGGAATGGTGACACCGACATTGTTGTGCACCGCCAGCGGCGGCTCCCATTCGGCGGCCATCGCCGAGTAGGCGCGGACCACGTCGTCCTCTGAGGTGACGTCCGCCTGGACGCTGAGTGCCGTCCCGCCTTCGCCGATGATTTGCTGGGTGACGACGTCGGCGGCGTGACCGTCGACATCGATGCAGGCGACCGCCGCACCGGCTCGGGCGAAAGTCAGCGCCGCCGCTTGACCGTTACTCAGGCTGTCGGCGCGGGACCCGGCACCGAATACGGCGACGACGATGCCGTCGAGTTCACCGGCAGCGGCGGACGAGCGGCTCGCTTCCTCGTGTCGCGCCGAGCTGCTGCCGGGTGCTTCGGGTGAGACGTGTTGTGACACTGCACTTCTCCTGTGGAATGGAGCGATTACGCGTAGGGACGGAAAATTAGAACCAGCTGTGCAGTCGTGGCTCGCGGCCGAGTTCTGTTGCCATTGACCGAATTTGCCGAATCATGAGACCAATGTCGGACCCTAACGAAACCATACGGAATCCTTGATCGCGTCGAGTAATTGCTTCTTCGGTGCTGCGTGCGACGAGGCCAGCGTGAATGCCGCGTGCTCCGGCCCGCTCTAGGATGTCGAGATTGAGCTCCGCGACGCCGGGCCCTTCCCATTCGCCGACAGCCCCGCGGCTCGCAGACATATCGCCGGGACCTAGGAAAATAGCTTCGATCTGGGCGACCGACAAGATCGAGTCGAGATTGTCATAAGCTTCTTGGGTCTCGATCATCGGCAAGAACATAAGTTCGTCGTTGGCAGACTTCACATAGTTTTCCAACTCCAGGCCCCAGGTGACGCTGCGTTCACCGCCGATGCCCCGTCGCCCGATAGGTGGGTAGTAAATGTGCTGTCGGACGGATTCGACCTCGGCGGCGTTGTTGATGAGCGGAACGATCAACCCGTGGGCGCCTACATCGAGTGCCCGTTTGATCGGCTCGAGGGCTTGGGTGGGGGGTCGGACGAAGACAGACAGTTGGCTACCGCGTGCTGCGGCGAGATGGCTCTGAATGTCTTTGTAATTCAGGTAGCCATGTTCCATGTCGATGCAGATCCAGTCCAGCCCCAGGACTGCAGCAACTTCGGTTACGGCGGCGGCTTCCGAGGTGACCCACATCCCGTAGGCGGTTTCGTTTGCGGCAAGTCTGGCTCGCAGAGCTTCATTCATGGTTCTTGTCCTGTGAATAGGCTTAGTGTTCGGCGGTCACCGATGTGGGAAGTGCGCAGAATTCGAGCAGTTGTCGATTGAACTCGACTGCCTCGCTGACATGTGGTTGGTGTCCGCTATTCTCGAAAATCGTTAAGCGGCTGATGGGAATCTGGTTCGCAACCCACTCCATCCCTTCCGAATGGTAATAATTTGTGAACCGAGAGGTCACAACCCAGGTGGGAACAGGAATTCGCGGTAGGACGTCACGCCAATCAGAGACGAAGTGGTTGAGGAAAAGTCTAGAAACCGCAGCGTGATCGAAGGTCGCCCAAGGTTCTTCCGCCATGGCTGAGCCGGGAGGCAGTGGGGGTTCTTGGTCTTCGTTGCTCCATTTGATACGGAAATTTACACAGTCATCGACATTACTCCAGTTCACGCCTTTGACGCCCCAGTGCCAGTCTTCGTCGTTGACTATCTTCGGCGACTGATCAATATAGACAAAGCGCTCGATCCGATCAGAGCCGGAGATCATGAACATCGCGAGCGATACCGACACTCCCATGGAATGCCCCACCAGAGTCACCTGATCGAGATCCAGCGCCGAAATCAATTCGCGGACGTCCTGACCCATACGTGCGATCGTTTGTCCGTGCGGCGGTTTCTGGGAGTCGCCGTGACCCCTCAGGTCGAGTGCTATCACTCGATGGTCGACATCCAACAGTGCCTGACGCTGATACTCCCAGTGTCCTCGTCGACAGCCGTAACCATGTAGGAAGAGGAAGGTCCGGCCGACACCTTCATCGTCGTAGATCAATTCAACATCGTCGGACGTAATGAACGACAATCCCTGTCCTGACACCTGTCCTCCTTCGGAGGGATTGAGACAAACGGGCGAATGCACTCTGCTCCGATGTCGTGGAGTACGAACCTCTGTCACGGTGTAGCTATATGTTCAGCAGTCCTGCAGCGACGAATCCGCCGTCGACTGGCAGGGTATGTCCGGTGATATAACCGGCCTGTTCTGAAGTGAGAAACCCAACGGCGAAAGCGATTTCCTCAGGGTTGCCATACCGCCGCAACGGAATGTGGCTGTAATAAGACTTTCGAGTTTCTTCGCTGTGCGTCACATGGGCGAGAGGCGTCTCGATGGGACCGGGTGCAACAGCGTTTGCCGTGATACCCGCATGCCCGAGTTCGACGGCAAATTGGCGGGTCAAAGCGTCGACGCCGGCTTTAGCTGACCCATATGCGGTGCGGCCGACGCCGGCCCGGATCCCGCTGATCGAGCTGACGTTGACGATCCGCCCCCACCTGTGCTCGGCCATCATCTTCGCCGCCCGTTGGCTGCATCGGAAAGCCCCAGTCAGGTTGATGTTCAACGTTTTTTCCCATACGTCATCGGGAAACGACAAAATATCGTGCACTTGTGAAATGCCCGCGTTGTTCACGAGAATGTCGCATCGGCCATGATTTATAGCGAGATCGTCGAAAGTCGACCGGATCGATTCCTTGTCCCCGATGTCTATGTGCTGAGGTTCGGCGCTGTAAGACTGGGCGTTCAGCGCAGTTGCAACCTGTTCTGCGCTTGAAATATCGCGATCTGCGACGATGATGTGGTGTCCGGCACTTGCGAGAACTTCGGCGCACGCAGCACCGATTCCGGAGCCCGCACCCGTGATTACTGCTATGCGGGTATCCATTGTTTCCTCCATCTGAGCCGTCAGACGGTTTCGGTGATGGGCCGGTCGACCCAGCTCATCAGGTCGCGCAGCTTCTTGCCGGTGACCTCGATGGGGTGCTCGGCGTTGGCCTTGCGCAGGCCCTCGAGCTCGGTGTTGCCGTTCTCGACGTTGGCGACGAGGCGGCGAGTGAACTCACCCGACTGGATGTCGGCCAGGATCGCCTTCATGCGCTCCTTGGTGCCGGCGTCGATGACGCGCGGGCCGGAGAGGTAGCCACCGAACTCCGCGGTGTCGGACACCGAGTAGTTCATGCGGGCGATGCCACCCTCGTACATGAGGTCGACGATGAGCTTGAGCTCGTGCAGCACCTCGAAGTACGCCATCTCGGGCGCGTAGCCGGCCTCGACCATGACCTCGAAACCGGTCTTGACCAGTTCCTCGGTGCCGCCGCAGAGCACGGCCTGCTCGCCGAAGAGGTCCGTCTCGGTCTCTTCCTTGAACGTGGTCTYGATGACGCCGGCGCGGGTGCCGCCGATGCCCTTGGCGTAGGACAGCGCGAGGGCCTGSCCCTCACCCTTCGGGTCCTGGTCGATCGCGATGAGCGCGGGAACACCCTTGCCGTCGACGAACTGACGACGCACCAGGTGGCCGGGGCCCTTGGGGGCGACCATGCCGACGGTGACGAACTCCGGAGCCTTGATCAGGTCGAAGTGGATGTTGAGGCCGTGTCCGAAGAACAGCGCGTCGCCGTCCTTCAGGTTGGGCTCGATGTCGTTSGTGAAGATCGACGCCTGCGCGGTGTCGGGTGCGAGCACCATGATCACGTCGGCCCACTCGGAGACCTCGGCSGGKGTRCCGACGGTCAGGCCCTGCTCCTCGGCCTTCGCGCGGGACTTCGAGCCTTCCTTGAGGCCGATACGCACATCGACGCCCGAGTCGCGCAGGCTCAGCGAGTGCGCGTGGCCCTGGCTTCCGTAACCGATCACAGCGACCTTACGGCCCTGGATGATCGACAGATCGGCATCGTCGTCGTAGAACATCTCGACTGCCACAGTTCAACCTCTTTCTTGGATTTGCGTATCTAAAGTACTAGCGAGTGGCCGTGATGGACTTCGGCCCCCGTCCCACGGCCACGACCCCGGACTGCACGATCTCCCGGATACCGTACGGATCGAGCATCCGCAGCAGCGCATCCAGCTTGGATCGCGTTCCAGTCGCCTCGATCGTGACCGACTCCGGGGAGACGTCGATCACCTTGGCGCGGAACAGATTCACCGTCTCGATCACCTGCGTGCGCACGCTGGCGTCGGCTCGCACCTTGATGAGCACCAGCTCGCGGGCGACGGAGGCCTCACCGTCCTGCTCGACGATCTTGATGACGTTGATGAGCTTGTTGAGCTGCTTGGTCACCTGCTCGAGCGGGAACTCGTCGACGGTCACGACGATGGTCATGCGGGAGATCTCGGGGATCTCGGTGCCACCGACGGCGAGCGACTCGATGTTGAACCCACGACGCGAGAACAGCGCGGCCACCCTGGCCAGCACGCCCGGCTTGTCCTCGACGAGAACACTGAGGGTGTGGCTGGTGCTCACTGATCTTCCTCCCCGGCCGCTGCGGCCGTGCCCGAACGCTGCTCGCGCTCCATGGCCTCGTGGATGACGGCCGGCTCGGCGGCCGCCTCGTCGTCGTCGAACAGCGGACGGATGCCCCGCGCCGCCATGATCTCGTCGTTGCTGGTGCCCGCGGCGACCATCGGCCACACCTGGGCGTCGGCGCCGACGATGAAGTCGATCACCACCGGCTTGTCGTTGATGGCCTGCGCCTCGCGAATCGCCGCCTCGACGTCCTCTTCGCGCTCGACGCGAATGCCGTGGCAGCCCAACGCCTCCGCCAGCTTGACGAAGTCGGGGATGCGGATCGCGCCGTGCGTGCCGAGGTTGGTGTTGGAGTAGCGCTCGTCGTAGAACAGCGTCTGCCACTGGCGCACCATGCCGAGGTTGCCGTTGTTGATGAGCGCAACCTTGATCGGGATGCCCTCGAGCGCGCAGGTGGCGAGTTCCTGATTGGTCATCTGGAAGCAGCCGTCACCGTCGATGGCCCACACCTCGGTGTCGGGCATGCCCATCTTGGCGCCCATCGCGGCGGGGACGGCGTAGCCCATCGTGCCGAGACCGCCGGAGTTCAGCCAGGTGCGCGGCTTCTCGTAGTTGACGAACTGCGCGGCCCACATCTGGTGCTGTCCGACGCCGGCACAGTAGATCGCGTCGGGACCGGCGAGCTTGCCGACCGCCTGGATCACGTACTCCGGGGACAGCGCGCCGTCGGTGGGACGGTCGTAGCTGAGCGGGTACGTGCGACGGATTCCGTCGAGGTACGCCCACCACTCGGTGAGATCCAGTGTGGTTCCGGTGGCCAGGTCGGCCTTGATCGCCTCGATCAGTTCGACGATGACCTCTTTGCAGTCGCCGACGATCGGGACGTCCGCGTACCGGTTCTTGCCGATCTCCGCCGGGTCGATGTCGGCGTGGATGACCTTGGCGTCGGGGGCGAACGAATCGAGCTGACCGGTGACGCGGTCGTCGAAGCGCGCGCCGAGCGTGATCAGCAGGTCGCTGCGCTGCAGTGCCGCCACCGCCGCGACGGTGCCGTGCATGCCGGGCATGCCGCAGTTCAGCGTGTGGCTGTCCGGGAACGCGCCACGCGCCATGAGGGTGGTGACAACCGGAATGCCGGTGAGCTCGGCCAGTTCGAGCAGTTCCGGAGACGATTCCGACTTGATGACGCCGCCACCGACGTACAGCACCGGGTGCTTCGCGTCGGCGATCAGGCGGGCCGCCTCGCGGACCTGCTTGCCGTGCGGCTTGGTGACGGGACGGTACCCGGGCAGCCGCATCTCCGGCGGCCACGAGAACGTGGTCTGCGCCTGGAGGACGTCCTTCGGGATGTCGACGAGCACCGCGCCGGGACGACCGCTGGAGGCGAGGTAGAAGGCCTCCGCGATGATCCGGGGGATGTCGACGCCGTCGGTGATGAGGAAGTTGTGCTTGGTGATCGGCATCGTGATGCCGGAGATGTCGGCTTCCTGGAACGCGTCCGTGCCGATGAGACTCCGGCCGACCTGACCGGTGATGGCCACGACCGGAACGGAGTCCATCTGCGCGTCGGCGAGCGGCGTCACGAGGTTGGTCGCACCGGGACCGGACGTCGCCATACAGACACCGACCTTGCCGGTCGCCTGGGCGTACCCGGTCGCGGCGTGGCCTGCCCCCTGCTCGTGACGAACGAGCACGTGCCGGACCTTCTTCGAGTCGAAGAGCGGGTCGTAGACAGGCAGAACGGCACCACCCGGAATGCCGAATACCGTGTCGACCTCGAGCTCCTCGAGGGCTCGGACCACGGACTGGGCGCCGCTGACCCGCTCGGGGGCGAGTTGGCGGCGGCTACCGGTCTGAGTCGCGGCGGCCGCGGTCGTCGGGCTTGCTGCCCCCGACTTGCGCGGCGTGGGTTGAGGCCGTGCGGTTGGTGCGCTCACTGGGAAATCCTCTGATTCTGGCTCCGGGCAACAAAAAACCCCCGTCAGCTGATGCTGTACGAGGGTGGCGCGTCGTTATCTGGCGAGTTGAAGGAATCGACTCAGGCGACGACGCGCCGGCCGATTACGAGCAACTCATTCTGTTTCACGCGCTCGACGGTAGGCGCGCTAATAGTGAACAGTCAACTTGGTGAGTCGGCCGTCCCAGAATATGAGATACATCGGCTGCGGTGCGAAGATGTAGAGGTGTCAACTCCGCAGCAGCCCGTGCCACCAGAATCATCATCCCACACGACGAACCCGCCCAAGCAGGTCATCCGGATTTCTCCCCTGGCCTATCTGGGATGCGCCTTCCTCCTGTTCGCCGTGTCGTTCCCCATCTTCGGCTGGCCCGCCGCCTTCGGTTGGCTCGTGATCGCCCCGATCGTCGCGGTGGCCTGGGTCGCGCGGGTGCGCACCACCGTCACGCCCGACGGACTCGAAGTGCGCCGGCTGTTCGGCGGCCGGTCGCTGGGGTGGTCCGAGATCACGGGATTCCGCTTCCCCAAGCGCGGCTGGGCCCGGGCGACCCTGACCGACGGGGGCGAGGTGACCCTTCCCGTCGTCACGTTCGACCGGCTTCCCGATATCGCCGAGGCGAGCGGCGGCCGCATCACCGACCCCTACGCGGCAGCCGCCGCGGCGGACGAAGCAGCCCACCACGCCGACGCGGAATCGAACGGCGAGCAGCCGGTGAAGAACCGGCCGGACACAGACGGGGAATAGTGCGCGAGTAGCGTTTGTCAGTACTTCCGTACGCTGACTAAGGAATACGCTCATGCCCCCGCTGAGGTCCCGAACCACCACCGCAGGACGAAATGCCGCAGGCGCCCGCGCACTGTGGCGCGCCACCGGAATGACCGACTCCGACTTCGGGAAGCCGATCGTCGCGATCGCGAACTCGTACACGCAGTTCGTTCCCGGGCACGWCCACCTGAAGAACGTCGGCGACATCGTCGCCGACGCCGTCCGCGCCGCCGGTGGTGTACCTCGCGAGTTCCACACGATCGCCGTCGACGACGGCATCGCGATGGGACACGGCGGCATGCTGTATTCCCTTCCCAGCCGCGAGATCATCGCCGACTCCGTCGAGTACATGGTCAACGCGCACACCGCCGACGCGCTCGTCTGCATCTCCAACTGCGACAAGATCACTCCCGGAATGCTCAATGCCGCACTGCGTTTGAACGTCCCGACCGTGTTCGTGTCGGGCGGTCCGATGGAGGCCGGCAAGGCGGTGGTGGTGAACGGTGTCGCCCAGGCACCGACCGACCTCATCACGGCGATCTCGGCGAGCGCCAACGACGAAGTCGACGACGAAGGACTGTCCGAGGTCGAGCGCAGCGCCTGCCCGACGTGCGGGTCGTGCTCGGGCATGTTCACCGCGAACTCGATGAACTGCCTCACCGAGGCGCTCGGTCTGGCGTTGCCGGGCAACGGTTCCACGCTGGCCACCCACGAGGCCCGTCGCGCGCTGTTCACCCGCGCGGGCACCACCGTCGTCGAAGCCGCCCTGCGGTACTACCGGGACGAGGACGACTCCGTCCTCCCCCGCAACATCGCGACGCCCGCCGCATTCCGCAACGCGATGGCACTGGACGTCGCAATGGGCGGTTCCACCAACACGGTCCTGCACACCCTCGCGGCCGCGCAGGAGGGTGAGGTCTACGACTTCGACCTCGACAAGATCGACGAGATCAGCCGCAAGGTGCCGTGCCTGTCGAAGGTCTCCCCCAACTCGGACTACCACATGGAGGACGTGCACCGAGCGGGCGGAATCCCCGCCATCCTCGGCGAACTCCGCCGGGCCGGCCTGCTCGAGAGCGACGTGTCGACGGTGCACACCGAGAGCTTCGACGAGTGGCTCGACACGTGGGACATCCGGTCCGGCAAGGCATCCGACGAGGCCGTCGAACTCTTCCACGCCGCACCGGGCGGTGTCCGCACCACCGAACCGTTCTCGACGAACAACCGCTGGTCGTCGCTCGACACGGACGCCGCCAACGGCTGCATCCGCGACTTCGAGCACAAGCACACGGTCGAGGGCGGCCTGGCAGTGCTGCGCGGCAACATCGCCGTCGACGGCGCCGTCATCAAGACGGCGGGCATCGACGAAGACCTGTTCCACTTCCAGGGGCCCGCGCGCGTCGTGGAGTCGCAGGAAGAGGCGGTGTCGGTGATCCTCGGCAAGAAGATCCAGCCCGGTGAGGTCCTCGTCGTGCGTTACGAGGGTCCCGCAGGCGGCCCGGGCATGCAGGAGATGCTGCACCCCACCGCATTCCTCAAGGGCTCCGGCCTCGGGAAGAAGTGTGCGCTGATCACCGACGGCCGATTCTCCGGCGGTTCCTCGGGACTGTCCATCGGCCACATCTCCCCCGAGGCCGCCAGCGGCGGCGCCATCGGCCTGGTGGAGGACGGCGACCAGATCCTCATCGACATCGCGACCCGCACGCTGAAACTCCTCGTCGACGACGCGGTGCTCGCCGAGCGCCGGGCGAAGATGGAGTCGTCCGAGCGTCCGTGGCAGCCGGTGAACCGCGAACGCACCGTCACCACCGCCCTGCGGGCGTACGCCGCGCTGGCCACGTCCGCCGACAAGGGCGCGGTCCGTCAGGTCCCCTGACACACCCGCACCGCGCACCGAACGGACACGAAGCCGGGTGCCGCAGCAGGAGCTTCCTGCCGCGGCACCCGGCTTCCGTCGTCGGTGCGACGACGGATTCCGTCTCGGATGTGACCGCGCTCACGGGTGATCAACTCGCTCAGACGGCGACACCCGAGAACAGGTTCTACTGATCGAATTGATCAGTTGAGCCCGGGCTTCTTGCACACGGCGCTCAGTAGTGGTTCCCTCAGTTGGCCGTTGAGACCTACATCACAATCGGCAGCACCACCGGAACATCTCCGGCCCACGAGGCCATCGGGAATACAACCAAGGAGCGACACATGCCAGGAGTCGGCATTTGGCGAACGAAATCCGTTGAGCAATCGATAGCGGACACCGACGAACCCGACACCCGGCTGCGGAGGGAACTCACCGCGAAAGACCTCACCGTCTTCGGTGTCGCCGTCGTGATCGGCGCCGGCATCTTCACGCTCACCGCCCGGACTGCAGGCAACGTCGCCGGGCCGTCCATCTCGCTCGCCTTCGTCCTCGCCGCCATCGCGTGCGGCCTGGCCGCCCTCTGCTACGCCGAGTTCGCATCCACCGTCCCCGTCGCGGGCAGTGCGTACACGTTCTCCTACGCCACCTTCGGCGAGTTCGTCGCCTGGATCATCGGCTGGGACCTCATCCTCGAATTCGCCCTCGCGGCGGCCGTCGTCTCCAAGGGCTGGTCGCTGTATCTGGGTAACGTCCTCGGGTTCAGCGGATCCACCACAGCCCATCTCGGTCCCATCGACTTCGACTGGGGCTCGCTGATCATCGTCGGCGGCATCACGATCGTGCTCGCCATCGGGACCAAGGTGTCCTCGCGCGTGTCCGCCGTCATCACGGCCATCAAGATCGCCGTCGTCCTCCTCGTCATCGCCGTCGGCGTCTTCTACATCAAGAAGGAGAACTACGCCCCGTACATTCCGCCCGCCGAGAGCAACGAGAGCGCCGCGCAGGGTGTGCACCAGACCCTCTTCTCCTTCCTCTCCGGAGCGGACGGCAGCAGCTACGGCTGGTACGGCCTCCTCGCCGCAGCGAGCCTCGTCTTCTTCGCCTTCATCGGATTCGAYGTCGTCGCCACCACCGCCGAAGAGACCAAGAACCCGCAGAAGGCGCTCCCCCGCGGCATTCTCGGCTCGCTCGCCATCGTCACCGTGCTCTACGTCGCCGTCACCCTCGTGCTCACCGGCATGGTGAAGTACACCGACCTCAAGACCGGTAGCCCGCTCGTCGGCGACAGCAGCGCCACCCTCGCGACCGCCTTCGAGGCACACGGCATCACCTGGGCCCAGACCGCGATCAACTTCGGCGGGCTCGCGGGCCTCACCACCGTCGTGATGGTGATGATGCTCGGCCAGACCCGCGTCCTGTTCGCCATGTCCCGCGACGGACTCGTGCCC
>NZ_JBFUGT010000049.1:0-40303 GCF_056402775.1 Rhodococcus sp. P3_B8 | reverse complement strand
CGCACTCCCCGTGGCAACGAGGCTCGAACGAGAACACCAACGGGCTGCTGCGCCAGTACTTCCCCAAGGGCACCGATCTGTCCGTGCACTCCGAGGAGCACCTGCGGTTCGTCGCTGATGAACTCAACGACCGACCCCGCAAAACCCACGACTGGCATACTCCAGCCGAAAAGCTCAACGAACTACTCGATGGTGCAACGACCGCATGAATCCGCCTTGTTCTGGCTACCAAAAAGGCGCACGGGCGGCGGAGCCGCCTACAGCCGCTCGAGGACCATGGCCATGCCCTGTCCGCCTCCGACGCACATGGTTTCGAGGCCGAACTGCTTGTCGTGGGTGGTCAGGTTGTTGAGCAGGGTCGCGGTGATGCGGGCACCGGTCATGCCGAACGGGTGGCCGAGGGCGATCGCGCCACCGGACACGTTGAGCTTGTCCTCGTCGATGTTCAGCTCCCGCGCCGACCCGATCACCTGCACCGCGAACGCCTCGTTGATCTCGACGAGGTCGATGTCGGAGATGCCCAGTCCCGCGATGGCGAGGGCCCGCTTGGACGCCTCGATCGGGCCAAGTCCCATGATCTCCGGCGACAGACCGGACACCCCGGTGGACACGATCCGGGCGAGCGGGGTCAGCCCCAGCTCCTTGGCCTTGGTGTCGGACATGATCACCAGGGCGGCGGCGCCGTCGTTGAGCGGGCACGCGTTGCCGGCGGTGACGGTGCCGTCCGGCCGGAACACAGGCTTGAGCTGGCTGACGGCCTCGTACGTGGTGCCGGCACGCGGGCCGTCGTCGGTGGACACGACGGTGCCGTCGGGCAGGGTCACCGGGGTGATCTCGCGGGCGAAGAAGCCGGCGCCGATGGCCTCCTCGGCGCGGTTCTGCGAACGCACCGCCCACCGGTCCTGCTCCTCGCGGGTGATGCCGGTGATCTGCGCGACGTTCTCGGCGGTCTGGCCCATCGCGATGTAGGTGTCGGGGACCAGGCCCTCCTGCCGCGGGTCGACCCACTGCTGGCCGCCCTGGGCGAGCTTCTCGGTGCGGGTCTGCGCGTCGGCGTACAGCGGGTTCTGGGTGTCGGGCAGCGAGTCGGAGTTGCCCTTGACGAACCGGGACACGGTCTCGACGCCGGCGGAGATGAACACGTCGCCCTCACCGGCCTTGATGGCGTGCAGTGCCATGCGGGTGGTCTGCAGCGACGACGAACAGTACCGGGTGATGGTGGTGCCGGGGATGAAGTCGTAGCCGAGCTGGACGGCGACGTTGCGGCCCATGTTGAATCCCTGCTCGCCGCCGGGCAGGCCGCAGCCCAGGATGAGGTCGTTGATGTCGGTGGGGTCGAGGGCGGGCACCTTGTCGAGTGCTGCCTGGACCATTTGCGCGGCGAGGTCGTCGGGGCGCATGCCCTTGAGCGATCCCTTCATGGCGCGACCGATCGGGGAACGAGCGATGGAGACGATGACGGCCTCGGGCATGAGTAACTCCTACCGATTGACGTGGTGGACGGCAGTCGGTGCGGACCTGCAGCCCCTCAGTTCTAAGCATGTGCTTATTTTCTAAGCGTTCGCATATATTGACCACGCCCGCGGCACGGTGTCAACCCCCGGACGGTCGCGATTGTGCTCAACCGACAACGAACCGCCCGAACTCGAGCCCCCGAGGCCGTTTCTTGCACGAAACCCCGTCGATAGTGTTGTGGATCACACCACAAAGAAAGGGCGGACGAAATCGTGTCGCACATCGGCTATTTCGCTTGGGACCTCGCCGCGCAGCGCGGAGATGCGCCATGCCTGCGCGACGACCGACTCGAACTGACCTACGCACAGTTCGCGGAGCGGGTCGATGCCTTCGCCGCACAGTTGTCCGAGAACGGTGTCGGTCGTGGCGACGTCGTCGCGATCATGCTGCCGAACCGGGCGGAACTGCTCATCGCCCTGATGGCCTCCTGGCGGATCGGTGCGGCCGCGACCCCGGTCAATCCCACGTTCACCGCCAGCGAGGCGGAGTACCAGATCGACGACGCCACAGCGGTTCTCGTCGTCAACGAGGGACCCGGCGCACCGACCGGTGGCCGTCCCGTGATCGCCGTCGACGACATGGCGACCACCCCCGACCCCGCCTGGACACCCGGCACCACCGCCGACGGAGACGACCTCGCCCTGCTGATCTACACGTCCGGGTCGACCGGACGGCCCAAGGGCGTGATGCTCACCCACGACAACCTGCAGTTCATGAGCTCCTCGATGGTGCAGCATTTCTCGCTGACCGCCGACGACCACTGCCTCCTGATCCTCCCGCTGTTCCACGTCAACGCGATCTGCGTCAGCTTCCTGACCCCGATGCTCGCCGGCGGTCAGCTGAGCGTCACCGGACGCTTCTCACCGGCCCGGTTCTTCGACGACGTCGCCCGCCTGCGGCCGACGTACTTCTCCGCAGTCCCGACCATCTACGCCCTCCTTGTCTCCCAGGACACCGTCGGCGACACCTCCGCGCTGCGCTTCGCGGTCTGCGGGGCCGCCCCGATTTCCAAGGAACTCCTCGACCACGCCGAGCAGCGTTTCGGACTCGTCATCGTGGAGGGCTACGGGCTGACGGAGGGCACCTGCGCGTCCGCGTGCAACCCGCCGGAGGGCCTTCGCAAGCCGGGCACCGTCGGCCCCGCACTGCCGGGGCAGACCATCGCGATCGTCGACGAGTCCGGCGCACCGGTGCCGGCGGGGGCGGTCGGTGAGGTGGTGATCCGGGGCGCGAACGTGATGCGCGGCTACCTCGGCCGCCCCGAGGAAACGGAACGCACCGTCGTCGACGGCTGGTTGCACACCGGCGACGTCGGCCGACTCGACGAGGACGGCTACCTCACCCTCGTCGATCGCATCAAGGACATGATCATCCGCGGCGGAGAGAACATCTACCCCAAGGAGATCGAGAACGCTCTCGCCACTCACGACGACGTCCTCGAGGCGGCCGTGATCGGAGCCCCGCACGACGTGTACGGCGAGGTGCCGGTCGCATACGTCGTCACCTACCCGGAGACCGCCGTCACCGACGTCCTCCTGGCCGACCACCTGAGCAGCCGGCTCACGAAAGTCAAACTGCCAGTGGCCATTCACATCGTCGACGCGCTGCCCCGCAACCCCGTCGGCAAGATCGACAAACCGGGACTGCGGAGTCGCCACCGGCCAGCCGCCGTCAGCTGATCCAGCAAAACCCTGCACCTCGGGACACACCCGAGGCGATGCCCTCTACCCTCAGGAGCCTCCCATGGGATTCAAGACCGGGAACTTCCCCGAAGTCGACCCCGCCACCTTCCTCGACCTTCCGTTCCGCGACCGCCTGCGCGCCATGTCGACCCACTGGGTCGACTACGGCTTCGGAACCCCGAAGATGGTGCACACCATCTACATTCTGAAACTGCTCGTCCTCTACCTCGGCATCGGACTGTCGCTCGCGACGTTCACGTCCGGCCTGAACGTCCTCGACGTGGGTGCCTGGTGGAACGAGCCGATCGTCTACCAGAAGCTGATCCTGTGGACGGTGCTGCTCGAAGCGGTGGGTCTCGCCGGTTCGTGGGGTCCGCTCGCCGGGCACTTCAAGCCGATGACCGGCGGCATCCTGTACTGGCTGCGCCCCGGGACCATCCGGCTCCCACCGTGGCCGGGCAAGGTGCCGTTCACCTCGGGCGACACCCGCACCGTCGGCGACGTCCTGATCTACGCGGCGTTGCTGCTCAACATCATTGTGGCGCTGATACTTCCGGGCGTGCACACGTCGTCGATCGACGCGGCCATCACCGACAACTCCGGACTCGTCCGCCCCGCGGTGCTGTTTCCGCTGATCGCGCTGCTGGTTCTGATCGGTCTGCGCGACAAGGTCATCTTCATCGCCGCCCGCAGCGAGCAGTACCTGCCCGCGATCGTCTTCTTCGGGGTCCTGCCATTCGTCGACATGATCATCGCGCTGAAGCTGCTGATCGTCTCGGTGTGGGTCGGGGCGGGCGTCTCCAAGCTCGGACACCACTTCTCGATGGTGGTGCCGCCGATGCTGAGCAACACCCCGTGGATGCCGTTCAAGAAGATCAAGCGCGCGCACTACCGCAACTTCCCCGAGGACCTGCGGCCGTCGATCGTCGCCGGAGGTGTCGCCCACGTGCTCGGGACGGTCGTGGAGGTGGTGACCCCGCTGGTGCTGCTGTTCTCCACCAACCGCACGCTGACGCTGCTCGCAGTCGCGCTGATGGTCGCGTTCCACCTGTTCATCCTGTCCACGTTCCCGCTGGCGGTGCCGCTCGAGTGGAACCTGCTGTTCGCCTACGCGTCGATCTTCCTGTTCCTCGGATTCCCCGCCTGGGACGGGTACGGCGTCGCCGACATGTCCTCGGTGTGGTTGACCGCGGTGATCGTCGCCGCCCTGGTGTTCTTCCCGATCCTCGGCAACCTGCGCCCCGACCTCGTCTCGTTCCTGCCGTCGATGCGGCAGTACGCCGGCAACTGGGCGTCCGCCACCTGGGCCTTCGCACCGGGCGCCGAGGAGAAGCTCGACGAGCACATCATCCGTCCCACCAAGAACACGCGCACCCAGCTGCTCGCCACCTACCCGCCGGAGGTCGCGGACGTGGTGATGCACCAGTTGCTCGGCTGGCGGTCGATGCACAGCCAGGGGCGGGCGTTGTTCTCGCTGATGATGCGCCACCTCGGCGACGACATCGACACCTACTCGCTGCGCGAGGCGGAGTTCAGCTGCAACTCGCTGGTGGCGTTCAACTTCGGTGACGGTCACCTGCACAACGAGTTCCTGATCGCGGCACTCCAGAGGCGCTGCAACTTCGCTCCTGGCGAGTTCGTCGTCGCGTGGATCGAATCGCAGCCCATCCACAGGGGCACTCAGCAGTACAAGGTGATCGACGCCGCCCTCGGCGTCATCGAGCGGGGAACGTACAAGGTGTCCGACGCGATCAACGAGCAGCCGTGGCTGCCGAACGGTCCCATTCCGTTCGACGTGCAGTGGACACTGGACGGAGACGACTCGAACGTGCGGACGCGGGAGGCGCAGATGCAGAAGACAGATCTGGTGGTGCGGCCGTGACCACCGCAGTTGTCGTCGGCAGCGGGCCCAACGGGCTCGCCGCCGCGGTCCACCTCGCCCGCCACGGCGTCGACGTCCAGGTCCTCGAGGCCGCCGACACCATCGGCGGCGGTACCCGCTCCGGCGAACTCACCGTCCCGGGACTGCTGCACGACGAGTGCTCGGCGTTCCACCCGATGGGTGCCGGGTCGCCGTATCTGCAGACCCTCGACCTCGGCCGGTACGGGTTGACGTGGAAGTGGCCGGAGATCGACTGCGCCCACCCCCTCGACTCCGGTGAGGCGGGGTTGCTGCACCGGTCGATCGCAGCCACCGCCGCCGGACTCGGCGAGGACGGCGGCCGCTGGCAGCGCATGTTCGGCGGACTCGCCGACGGCTTCGACGACCTGGCCGCCGACCTCATGCGTCCGATCGCGAACGTGCCCCGGCATCCGCTGCGGCTCGCCGGCTTCGGGCCCCGAGCCCTGCTCCCGGCCGCGGTGACGGCCCACTGGTGGCGCACCGACAAGGCCCGCGCACTGTTCGGCGGCGCCGCCGCGCACGCCTACTACCGTCTCGACCGGCCGGCGACGTCCGCGGTCGGGATGATGATCGTCGCCGCAGGCCACCGCTACGGGTGGCCGGTCGCCGAGGGCGGATCGCAGTCGATCACCGGCGCACTCGCCGCCCTGCTGACCGACCGGGGCGGCAAGATCACCACCGGTGTCCACGTCCGCGAGTGGACCGAACTCCCGACCGCCGACGTCGTCCTGCTGGACGTCGCGCCGTCCGCCGCGCTCGGCATCCTGGGCGCTCGCCTGCCCGACCGGGTGGCCCGCGCATACCGCCGGTTCAAGCACGCGCCCGCCGCGTTCAAGGTCGACTTCGCCATCCAGGGCGGGGTGCCGTGGACCGATCCCGAATGTGGACGCGCCGGGACCGTCCACCTGGGTGGGAGCTTCGCCGAGATCGCGGCCGCCGAACGCGACGTCGCTGCGGGCCGAATGCCGGAGCGGCCGTTCGTGCTCCTCGGTCAGCAATACCTCGCCGATCCCGGTCGTTCGAACGGCGACCTGCATCCGCTGTACGCGTACGCCCATGTTCCGCACGGCTACACGGGCGACGCGACCGAGGCGATCACCGCACAGATCGAACGATTCGCCCCCGGTTTCCGGGACCGCATCGTCGCCACGGTCAGCAGCGGACCGGCTCGTCTGGCCGCGTCGAATCCCAATTACGTCGGCGGCGACATCATCGGCGGGGCGAACACCGAAACCCAGGTCGTGCTGCGTCCGCGCATCGCCCTCGACCCGTACAGCACCGGGGTCCCCGGCACCTACCTGTGTTCGGCCTCCACACCGCCCGGCGCCGGGGCACACGGGATGTGCGGATACAACGCTGCGCAATCGGCCCTGCGCTATCTGCGCAAGGGCGGAGGGGACGTGCTGTGAGCAGTCCCGCCCCCGGCGACCGCGGCGCCGGTGCCAGGCGCCGCATGGCGCGGGTGCCCGCGATGGCGGAGGCCGAGGTCCTCGACATCGTCGCCGGCATCGCCCGGAAACTCGATGCGCGGCAGGCGGAGATCACCCGCACGATGAGCGCGCTGCTCGCGCACGAGATCGACCAACTCGACGAAGACCCGCAACTCGTCGAACTGCTCGAGGCGAGCGTGAACGGCAACGTCTCGACGATCGTGCACGTCCTCGCCAACGACATTCCCGTCGATCATCTGCAGCCCACCACCGCCGCCGTGGAGTACGCGCTGCGACTGGCGCAACGCGACGTGTCGTCGAACTCGCTCGTCCGCGCGTACCACATGGGTCAGGACGACCTCATCAAGATCTGCTACGACGAGGTCAGCAACCTCCAACTGTCCGGACCGCTGACACTCGCTGTGCTCAAACACATTTCGGAGGTCGTGTACAGCTACATCGACTGGATCACCCTCTACGTGTTCGACGCCTACGAGCAGGAACGCCGGCGATGGCTGGGCGCCCGCGGCAACGTCCACTCGTCGACCATCCACACCCTCCTCACCGGAACCGGCAACGACGGGTCCGCGTTCGAGGCCGAGACCCACTACCGGCTCGAGCAGACGCACGTCGCGATGATCCTGTGGTCCACCGGTCCCGACACCGAGGCGAGCCTCAACACCCTCGACCACTACGTGCGGGATCTCGCCCGCCACCTCGCCACCGACTCCGCACCCATCGTCACCGCCATCGACCGCCGAACACTTTGGGCCTGGCTGCCTTTCGGCCGCCGGAAACCCGTCCTCGACACCACCGAACTCGCCGCGGCCCTGCCCGCGAACCCGGGCATCCGGACCGCGATCGGACTGCCCGCGTCCGGGGTCGCGGGATTCCGGCGGTCACACGAACAGGCGCGTGCCGCCTACTCCGTCGCCACCGTGCCCAACACCCCGGCCCGGCCGATCGTCGGCTTTGGCGACCGCGGCGTCGCCGTCGTCTCCCTCCTCGCCGAGAACCTCGACTCCACCCGGGCCTGGGTGTGGGAGGTCCTCGGCCCGCTCGCTGAGAACACCGACCAGGCCGCGACACTGCGGTCCACACTCAGCACCTACTTCGCGACCGGCGAAAGCCACCTCCACACCGCCCAGCAGATGAACCTCCACCGCAACACCGTCAAATACCGCATCACCAAAGCCCTCGGTGAGCCCGCCACCGGCACCCACAGCAAGCTGGATCTCGCACTCGCCCTGCAGGTGTGCGAGTTCTTGGGGCCGACGGTGCTGAAGTAGGCCCTCCGGGCTTGTGCGCCTTTCTGGTTGTTCCAGCTACCAAAAAGGCGCACGGGCGGCGGAGCCGCCTACGCCCGACTGAGGATGGACCCGAGATCGGCGGAGGGGGAGAGGGTGCCGTACTCGTGCGTGCGGTCGGGGCCGAGGCGGGCGTCGACGAATGCCTCGGCGACGGCGGCAGGCGAGAACCGGGTCAGCAGCGACGCCTGGAGTGCGAGGGCCATCGATTCGACGACGGTGCGGGCGCGCAACTGGGCGCGGGCAGGGTCCTCGGTGGCGAGTTCGCCGAGCTGGCGACGGACCCGGTCGAGGTGCTCGTCGAGCACCGCGTTGCTGCCGCGGGCCAGGTTCACCTCGGCGTCGAACGCGGCGACGCTGTCGGGTTCGCGGGTCATCGCGCGCAGGACGTCGAGGGCGATGACGTTGCCCGACCCCTCCCACACGGCCATGACGGGCTGCTCCCGGTAGCGGCGGGCGAGCGGGAAGTCCTCGGTATACCCGTTGCCACCCAGGCATTCCAGTGCCTCGTACGCGTGGTGCGGGCCGCGCTTGCAGATCCAGTACTTCGCGACCGCGGTCGCGAGCCGGCGGAAGCTGCGTTCCTGTTCGCTCGCGTCCTCGTCGTGTGCCCGGGCGAGGCGCAGCGCGGTGACGGTGGCCGCCTCCGACTCCAGTGCAAGGTCGGCCAGCACCGATGTCATCGCGGGCTGATCGGCCAGGACCTTCCCGAACGCGGAACGGTGACGGGCGTGCCACACCGCCTCGGCGACGGACTGCCGCATTCCGGCGGTGCTGCCGAGCACGCAGTCGAGGCGGGTGCGCGCGACCATCTCGATGATGGTGCGGACGCCACGCCCCGGTTCGCCGACCATGACGCCGACTGTGCCGTCGAGTTCGATCTCGGATGACGCGTTGGACTTGTTGCCCAGCTTGTTCTTCAGCCGCTGGATGCGGAAGACGTTGCGGGTGCCGTCCGGGAGGATGCGGGGCAGCAGGAAGCACGAGAGACCGTCGCCGCCCGCCCCTTCCGCTTGCGCGAGGACGAGGAACGCGTCGGACATCGGCGCGGAGCAGAACCACTTGTGCCCGGTCAGCAGGTAGTCGGCGCCGGGACCGCCGCGTCCGGCGGGTGACGCGACGGTGGTGTTGGCCCGGACGTCGGAGCCGCCCTGCTTCTCCGTCATGGACATGCCGAAGAGCGCGGACGCCTTGCCGGGTGCGTCGAGTTCGGGGGTGTAGCTGCGGGACAGCGCGCGCGGCTTCCAGATCGCGGCGACGTCGGGTTGCAGGTCGAGGGAGGGGATGACGGCGTTGGTCATCGAGATCGGGCAGGAGTGTCCGGGTTCGATCTGCGCGAACATCATGAATGCCGCTGCGCGAGCGACGTTCGCGCCAGGCTTCGGGTCGGCCCACGCCGACGTGTGCGCCCCGTGCGCGACGGCCGCGGAGATGATCCGGTGGTACGCGGGGTGGTATTCGACCTCGTCGATCCGATTGCCCCAGCGGTCGAACGTCTTCAGTTCGGGGATGACCGTGTTGGCGAGTTCCGCGTCGTGCTGGAACGTGGCGCTGCCGACGAGTGCACCGATGTCGGTGAGTTCGCCGGTGGCCCAGTCTGCGTCGTGGCGGCGCACGCCCTCGGACAGCACCGTGTCGAGGGTGAACTCGTTGACGTCGGCGCGGGGCGCCGACTGGTTGAGCACGGTGTGCGTCCGGTTGGGTGCGGGATGGGTGACGTTCGTGTCGGAAAATATAGTCATGGCAGTGTCTTTCGTGAGTCAGCTCGCGGAGCGGATCAGGTGCTTCTGGATCTTGCCGGTGGGGGTGCGGGGCAGCACGGTGGCGAAGACGTATTCGCGCGGAATCTTGTAGCGCGCCAGCTTGTCCGACAGGTAGGCGCGGATGTCGTCGGCACCCACGACGTCCGGTTCGCGCCACACGACGTGCGCGACGACGGTCTCACCCCACTCGGGGTGCGGCCGCCCCACCACCGCGACGTCCACGACGTCGGGATGGCCGGAGATGGCGTCCTCGACTTCCTTGGAATAGACGTTCTCGCCGCCGGTGATGATCATGTCTTTCGCCCGGTCGACGATGAAGAGGTAGCCGTCGTCGTCCTTGCGTGCGAGATCGCCTGTGCGGTACCAGCCGCCGTCGCCGAATACGGCGGCGGTGGCGCCGGGGTCGTCGAGGTAGCCCTGCATGACGGTCTCGGTGCGCAGCCAAATCTCGCCGATCTCCCCGGCGGGCACGCCGACGCCGTCGGGGCCGGCCAGGCGCATGTCGACGCCGGCGAGCGCCGCCCGGCCGATCGAGCCGGCCTTCGCGAGCTGTTCCTCCGGGTAGAGGACGGCCCCCACGGGACCGGTCTCCGTCATCCCGTACACCTGGTAGAAGCGGGTGGTCCGGTACGACTCGACGAGTCGGCGCGCCACATCGGCGCCGATCGGGCCGCCGTGGTCGCCACGAGCACGACGTTGCGGTGGCTGTGCACGCAGCCCTTGGGCGCGCCGGTGGTGCCGGACGTGTAGAGGATTTCGGCGGGGTCGTTCTCGTCCGGCTCGATGCCGTCGATGCCGTCCAGGTCCGCGATCGCGTCGTCGAAGAAGGTGTGGCCCGCCACGGTGGTGTCGGTGGACAGCAGCTGCACCGGCGTCTCGAGTCGCTCGATGACGGGTGCGAGGTCGCCGTCGAAGACGCACACCTTCACCTGCGCGTGCCGCAGGATGTAGTCGACCTCGGGTACCTGCATCTTGTGGTTGACCGGCACCACCACCGCGCCGATGCGCCAGGCGCCGAGCATCGCGTAGACGAATCCGGGGGTGTTGAAACACATCAGAGCGACGCGGTCGCCGTGCTCGACCCCCAGTGTCCGCAGCAGGGCGGCGGCGGGGCGGCTGCCGTCCTGCACGGAACCATACGTATGGTCGCGACCCTGGAAATGGAGAAACGCCTCGTCGGGCGCCTTCCGGGCGTTGCTGTCGAATACGCGAACGATGTTCATCGCGCTCCTTGGAGGAGAGAAGGTCAGTCGATGGAGGTGTTGCGGACGGTCTCGGGGATCTGCAGGTTCGCGAAGATGACGGCGACGGCCTCCTCGAGCGAGTAGCCGAAGCTCTCACCGGTGGCGGTCTTCTGGATCACCAGTCCGAAAATCGCCGACCAGAACGCCTTCGATTCGACGTCGATGCCGGCGCGCAGTTTCCAGCCGGTGCGCATCAGTGTGCGGATGAGCGCGTCCTCGCCCGAGGAGTGCAGGGTGCGGAGGGTGTCGGTGATGAGGTCGCGCAGTTCGCCGCGGCGTCCGGTCATCAGCATCGCCGAGGTGAAGAGTTCGACGCTGGGCGCGCCGGGCCCGAGCAGGGAGCCGACGAGCTTCTCCGTGTAGTCGCCGACGGTCTCCGCGGTGGCCGCGTCGTCCTCGGCCCGTTTGCCGGCACGCAGCACCGCAGCGCACGCGACCTCGACGAAGAGCCGCTCCTTGGAACCGTAGTAGTAGGTGACCTGGTTGGGGTGGGCCCCGGCGGCGGCGCAGATCTGCGTGATCGGGACGCCCTCGCCGTGCTCGAGAAACAGTTCGGTGGCGGCGGTGAACAGGGCGTCGCGGGTCTGGCGACCGGACTCCCGGGTGGCTCGCGCTGCTCGGCCCGTCTGCGGCACCATGACTGCCTCCTACTTGTTTGTCATACAAACAATAACTCGACTTTGTTTGTATGACAAACAAGGAGAGTGACGGCCGTCGCCCCCGACGTCCTCCGACCCCGGAAATACCGACCGCCAGGGTTACGCTGCTCACCATGTTTTCTTCCGTCGGAGCGAAGATCCGTGTGGTGGTGGCGCTACTGCTCACCGCCCTGCTGGCGCTGACCCTGTCGTCGTGTTCGAGTGACGGGGAAACGTCCGGGGCGGCACCACAGGATCTGTGTTCGCCACCCGGCGTGGGCGCGGCCACCGCCGCCCCGACCAACCTCGCCGCCGCAGGCGCCGCGGCCGAGGACCGCTACACCACGCCGTCGACCACCCCGATCGACCAGATCGACGCGTCGAAGCTGAACCTCATCACCCCCGGTGTGCTCACCGTCGGCACGCTGTCCGACGCACCGCCGAGCATCTGCGTGAACTCGGAGAACCAGTTCACCGGCTACGACAACGAACTGCTGAAGGCCGTCGCCGACAAGCTCGGCCTGCGCGTCGACTTCGTTGGCACCGAGTTCGCCGGACTGCTCGCCCAGGTGGCCGGGCGCCGCTTCGACGTCGGATCCTCCTCCATCACGACGACGGACGAGCGCCGCAACACCGTCGGCTTCACCAACGGCTATGACTTCGGCTACTTCTCCCTCGTCGTTCCCAACGGCGGCCCGATCCAGGGCTTCGACGACCTGACCGCGACCACTCGGATCGGTGTCGTCCAGGGCACCGTCCAGGACGACTACGTCGTGAACACGCTGAAGCTGAACCCGGTGAAGTTCCCCGACTACGCCACCGCCTACGCAAACCTGAAGTCCGGGCAGATCGACGCCTGGGTGGCGCCGTCCCAGCAGGCCGAGGGCGCCATCGCGCCGGGCGATCCCACGTCGATCGTCGAGAACACCTTCAGCGTCAACAACTTCGTGGGCTGGGCCGTCAACAAGGAGAACCAGCCGCTCATCGACGCCCTCAACTCCGGGCTCGACGCCGTCATCGCCGACGGCACCTGGGCGCAGCTGTACTCCGACTGGGTGCCCCGCGAACTGCCCGAGGGCTGGAAGCCCGGCAGCAAGGCGGCGCCGGTGCCCGACCTGCCCGACTTCGCCGCGCTCGCCGCCCAGAACTCGCAGAACACGACCGAAACCCCGGTCGCGGAGCCCAAGTCGACACTCCAGCAGCTGAAGGACACGTTCTTCAACTGGGACCTCTACACGCGGGCGTTCCCCGATCTGCTCAAGACCGGTCTGCCGAACACGTTGATCCTCGCGCTGGCGTCGGGCATCGTCGGCACCGTCCTCGGCATGCTGCTCGCGATGGCAGGCATCTCCCGCACCCGCTGGCTCCGCTGGCCCGCCCGCATCTATACAGACGTGTTCCGCGGGCTGCCCGCCGTCGTCATCATCCTCATCGTCGGACTCGGCGCCGGACCCATCGTCAAGGGACTCACCGGCAACAACCCCTACTGGCTCGGTGCCGCCGCGCTGTCACTGCTCGCGTCCGCCTACATCGGTGAGATCTTCCGGTCCGGCATCCAGAGCGTCGAACCCGGACAGCTCGAGGCGTCCCGGGCGCTCGGCTTCAGCTACCGGAAGTCGATGACGCTCGTCGTCGTCCCGCAGGGTGTGCGACGGGTGCTGCCCGCGCTGATGAACCAGTTCATCTCCCTCATCAAGGACTCGTCGCTGATCTACTTCCTCGGCCTGCTCGTCAGCCAGCGGGAACTGTTCGCCGTCGGCCGCGACCTCAACGCGCAGACCGGCAACCTGTCGCCGCTCGTCGCCGCCGGCCTGTTCTACCTGGCGATGACGATTCCGCTGACCCACCTCGTCAACTACATCGACAACCGTCTGCGCACCGGCCGCGCCGACACGTCCGGCACGCTCGACCCGGTGGAACAGTCCATCGTCGTGGAAAGGGGATAAGGCGATGGCCGTCTCTCTCACTGGCACCGACCTGCATCTCGCATTCGGCACCAACAAGGTGCTCCGCGGCGTCGACCTCCACGTCGACGCCGGCGACACCGTCACCGTGATCGGACCGTCCGGCTCCGGAAAGTCCACCCTGCTGCGGGTCCTCAACCGACTCCACGAACCCGACCAGGGCGACGTCCTGCTCGACGGCAAGTCGGTGCTGAAGGACAACCCGGACAAGCTGCGGCAGCGCATCGGCATGGTGTTCCAGCACTTCAACCTGTTCCCGCACAAGACCGTCGTCGACAACATCGCCCTCGGACCCCGCAAGCTCAAGGGGATGTCCAAGGACGAGGCGCGGTCGCTGGCGCTCGAGCAGCTCGAACTCGTCGGGCTCGCCAACAAAGCCGACTCCCGGCCCGGCAACCTGTCGGGCGGACAGCAGCAGCGCGTCGCGATCGCCCGCGCCCTCGCGATGAAGCCCGAGGTCATGTTCTTCGACGAGGCCACCTCGGCACTCGACCCCGAACTGGTGAAGGGCGTCCTCGCGCTGATGGCCGACCTCGCCAAGGGCGGCATGACGATGGTCGTCGTCACCCACGAGATGGGATTCGCCCGCGAGGTCTCCGACACGGTGCTGTTCATGGATCACGGCGCCGTCGTCGAGACCGGGAAGCCGGACCAGCTGTTCGACAAGCCCGAAACCGAACGGCTGCAGCAGTTCCTGTCCCAGGTGCTGTAGGCCGCTCCGCGGCCTGTGCGCCTTTTTGGTAGCTGGAACAACCAGAAAGGCGCACGGGCGCGAAGCGCCTACCGCGTCATCGCCCTGATCCGCCTGGCCGCGACGGAGATCAGCGCCAGCGTGGGTTCGGTGGCGACCTCCGACTCGATCTCGGTCAGCAGCGCACGCGCGCGGGAGAGCCGGGCGGCGTTGTGCTGTTCCCACTGGTCGACCTTGTCGGCCGCGTCCTCGCCGGGTTCGCTCACGGACAGCGCGTCGAGGGTGATGGCGCGCAGTGAGCTGTAGAGGTCGTCGCGCAGGGCCAGGCGGGCGAGGGCGTGCCAGCGGTCCAGCCGGGGGAGAGCCGTGACTGCGGTCAGTGCGGTGTTGATGTGCAGGTGCGCCGACAGCGCGAAGTACAGTTCGGCGACGTCCTCGGGGCGGTGCTGCGAGATCTCCGCGATGTCCACGATGTCGAGGAGGCAGTACGTGTGCAGGAGGTCCGCCACGTCCGCGGCCAGCCCGGTCTCCGCCCCACGCGATGTGAGGGCCTCGGTGCGCCGCTCCACCGCGCTGATCTCGTCGCCCCGTAACCATTCCCGCACGCGCGGCCCGAGGTCGCGGACGACCGGCTGGTAGCGGGCGATGGTGGCCTCGAGCGGCAACGGTTGCGGCCGGTGCGTGGTCAGCCACCGCGACGCGCGGTCGATCAGTCGCTGGGTCTGCACCGTCAGTGCGTTCGTCCCGGCCGTCGGAGTGGTGTCGGCCGTTGCCCTGATCCGCTCGAAAGTCGCTCCGAGGTCGAAGATCTCGGCGACCGCGGTGAAGGCGTTCACCGCCTCCGCGGAGTCGGCGCCCGTCTCCTCCCGCAGCCGGAAGGCGTACGTCATCCCCGCCCGGTCGACCATGTCGTTGACGACCGACGTCGTGACGATCTCCCGGCGCAGCGGATGCGCGGCGACCGTGTGCGCGAACTCCCGGCCGAGGCGCGGCGGGAAGTAGTTGTGAAGCCGGCCGGCGTAGACCCCGTTGTCGGGGAGGGTCGTGCCCGACACCTCGCTCTTGATGAAACGCTTGACCTGCGCGGTGAGCTGCGCCAGCTCCGGGCTGGTCAGTCCCTTCTGCTCACGTTCGAGTACACCGAACTGCGCGGACGTCGGGAGCACGTCGATCGCGCGGTCCACGTGTCCGCGCCGTTCCAGGTCGTCGACCATGCGGGAGTGGAAGCTGACGAGGGTGCCGGCCTGCGCCCGGTTCAGGCTCATCATCTCGTTCTGGCTGCGATTGTCGGCGAGGACGAGCCTGCTGACGTCGTCGGTCATGTCGGACAGCAGCGCTCGCCGGTCCTGCGCGGTGAGGGTGTTGTCGGCGGTCGCGCCCGCCAGGGCGATCTTGATGTTGACCTCGTGGTCCGAGCAGTCGACGCCGGCGGAGTTGTCGAGCGCGTCGGTGTTGACGCGACCACCGTTGCGCGCGTATTCGATCCGCCCGAGCTGGGTCAGCCCGAGGTTGCCGCCCTCGCCGACCACCCGGACCCGCAGTTCGGGCGCGTCGAGCCGGACCGCGTCGTTCGACTTGTCGCCGACGTCCGCGTGGCTCTCCGTCGTCGCCTTGACGTACGTGCCGACGCCGCCGTTCCACAGCAGGTCGGCGGGCGCACCGAGGACGGCACGCACGAGTTCGACGGTGGTGAGGGCCCGATCGTCGTCGATTCCGAGAACGCGCCGGGCCTGCGGTGTCAGCCGAACCGACTTCGCCGACCGTTCGACGATCATCGCGCCGTCACTGAGGACCGCCTTGTCGTAGTCCTTCCAACTCGACCTGCCGAGCCCGAAGAGCCGTGCCCGCTCGTCCCACGACCGCTGCGGGTCGGGATCGGGGTCGATGAAGACGTGCCGATGGTCGAATGCCGCGAGCAGGCGGATGTGGGGGCTGAGCAGCATCCCGTTTCCGAAGACGTCGCCGCTCATGTCGCCGACGCCGACGACGGTGAAGTCGTCGGTGCGGGTGTCGACGCCCATCTCGCGGAAGTGCTGCATGACGCTTTCCCACGCGCCGCGGGCCGTGATGCCCATCGCCTTGTGGTCGTAGCCGACGGATCCGCCGGACGCGAATCCGTCGCCGAGCCAGTACCCGCGCTCGAGTGCGATCGCGTTGGCGACATCCGAGAATGCCGCTGTCCCTTTGTCTGCGGCGACCACGAGGTACGTGTCGTCGCCGTCGCGGCGGACGATGCCCTCCGGCGCGATCACCTTCCGGGTCGTGATGTCGAGGTTGTCCGTCATGTCGAGGAGGCTCGAGATGAACTCGCGGTAGCAGGAGATGCCCGCCGACGCCGTCGCCTCCCGGTCGGCGGCGGCGTCACCGGTCGGCACGGGCGGGTTCTTGACGACGAAGCCGCCCTTTGCTCCCGCGGGGACGATGACGGCGTTCTTGACCGCCTGCGCCTTGACGAGTCCGAGGATCTCGGTGCGGAAGTCGTCGCGGCGATCCGACCACCGGATGCCGCCGCGGGCGACGTCGTCGAATCGCAGGTGCACGCCCTCCACCCGGGGCGAATACACGTAGGCCTCGTATTTCGGCCGGGGCAGCGGCAATTCGTCGATCGACGAGGAATCGAATTTGAACGCGAGAGCGCGCGCTGGCCGACGGTCACCGGCGTAGTAGGTGGTCCGGGTGGTGGCGCGGACCAGGGACAGCAGTGCCCGCAGGATCCGGTCGGCGTCGATTCCGGCGACGGCGTCGATCGCGTCGACGATGCGGCCCTCGAGCGCGTCTTCCGCTGCGGCGTCGCGTTCGATCCCCGGGTCGAGGCGGAGCGCGTGGAACTCCACGAGGAGTTGCGTGATTGCACTGTTGCTCAGCAGGACTCGTTCGACGTTGCTGCGGCTGTACGGAAGCCCGGCCTGACGCAGGTAGGCGGCGTACGCGCGGAGGACGGTCACCTGACGCCAGCCCAGCCCGGCGTGCAGGACGAGCGCGTTGAACCCGTCGACCTCGGTCTCACCCGTCCACGCCGCCCGGAACGCGTCGGCGATCCGGCTGTCCCGGGTCACCCCGTGACCGTCCGTCACCGCGACCAGATCGACGGTGAGGTCGTAGATCCAGGCCCGATGCCCGTCCGGGCGGGTCAGCGCGGCCGGCCGTTCGTCGAGCGCGTTGACACCGAGGCTGGACAAGATCGGCAGAACCTCGTTGAGCGGCGCGGGTTTCCCGACCGCGTAGATCTTGAGGTTCTCGTACGGCGCGGACGCCTCGGTGGTGGTGAACGTCAGCGCCACACTGTCGACGTCGAGGCGCTCCACCTCGGCGACGTCGCGGACCGCCTGTGCCGGATCGGTTTCGGTGGCGTAGCTGATCGGCAGCGCGGACGCGTAGTGGCGCGCGACGCCGGTGTCGAGACGATGCGGTTCCGTGAGCAGCGTGCTGCGCCACAGCTCGTGGGACCAGGGGGTGTCGAGTTCCGTGCCGATGCTGTTCATGACGATGGGGTGATCTCCTGTAGTGGGATCGGAGCGAAGCCGATCACGCAGTGGTGAAGCGAATCAGTTGTCCGGGTCGAGCCTGGGCGATCCGGTCGATGTCCTCGTCCGCGACGACGCCGATGACGGGATAACCGCCCGAGATGGGATGGTCCGCGAGGAAGACGACGGGCTGCCCGCTCGGCGGAACCTGGATGGAGCCGAGCGCGACACCTTCGGTCGGGAGTTCGGCCTCGGACGTCCGCACCAGTGCAGGCGCGTCGCCGTGCCGGTTCAGGCGCGCCCCGATGCGGTCGGTGTCCGGGGAGACGGCCCACACCCCCGTGGTCAACGCTTCGGGGTTGGTGAACCAGTCGTCGCGGGGGCCGCCGACGACCCGCACCGACAGCGTTCCCGCCGCCATCGGGGGGACGGGCGCGACCTCGACGTTCGGGAAACTCGTCGCCGCGGTGCCGACGAGCAGAACGTCGTTGGGTTTCAACGCTTCCGGGCCGATTCCGGAGAGGGTGTCGGTGCTGCGGGAGCCGAGCACGTCCGGCACCGCGACGCCGCCTCGGACGCCGACGTAGCTGCGCAGGCCGACCTGCGCGTACTGCAGGCGCAGCGTCTGTCCCGGCTGCATCACGATGACGCTGGCATGCCCCATCGGGATTCCGTCGAGCAGCGCCGTAGCGGGTGCGCCGGTGACGGCGACGATGGTCACCTGCGGCGCGCGGAGGGCGAGGCCGCCCATCAGCACCTCGATGCACGCGCTGTTCTCGTCGTTCCCGACCAGCCGATTGGCCAGCTTCGCGGATCCGCGGTCGGCGGCGCCGGACACACCCACACCCGAACTCAGGTAGCCGGGGCGGCCGAGGTCCTGGATCAGGCTGAGCGGACCCGTTTCGAGTACTTCGAGTTCACTCACAGTGTTTCCTCGTCGACGAATCGGACGCGGCGCCCCGGCTGCAGCAGCGCCGGAGGGTTCGCGTCGAGGTTCCACATCGGGGAGTCCGTGGTTCCGATGATCTGCCATCCGCCGGGTGAGGACCGGGGATACACCGCGCCGTAGCCACCGGCGAGGGCCACGGACCCGGCGGGCACCACGGTCCGGGACTGGGCCCGCCGTGGCACGGTGAGCCGGTCGTCGCCGCAACTCAGGTAGGCGAAACCCGGTGCGAATCCGATGAATACACAACGCCAGGTGGCCGCCGTGTGCGCCGCGATCACGTCCTCGCGACTCATCCGCAGATGGTCGGCGACGTCGGCGAGATCGGCGCCGTCGTAGCGGACCGGGATGGTGACCGGCTCGGATTCGGTTGCGCGGCTGTCCTCGTGCACCTCGAGGTCGACGGTCATCGTCCGCAGCGCGCGGCGCACCTCGTCGAGGTCGGTGCGCGGAGTCGTGGTCACGAGCACCGTCCGCGCCGCAGGAAGCACGTCCTCCACCCCCGGGACCGGGGTGCGGCGGAGGCGTTCGGTCAGCGACACCACGAAGGGTTCCGACTCCAGTTCGACGAGGAGGCCCCGGTTGCCCGCCGGAAGGATCCGGGTGCCTGCGCTCGGGGTGGTCATGCGAAGGACCCGAGCGTGACGTCGGCGCTCTCCAGGGCGTGCCGAACCTGGCGGGCCGTGCGCACGGACCCCGGCGAATCGCCGTGGACGCAGATGCTGTGCACCGACACCGCGACGTCGGCGCCGTCGATCGACTCCACCGTTCCGCTCGACACCATGCGCACGGCCTGGGCGGCGGCGACGTCGGGATCGTCGATGACGGCGCCGGTCACCGAGCGCGGGGTCAACGTGCCCGCGGCGGTGTAGCGGCGATCGGCGAAACCCTCGGCGACGAACGCGATGCCATGGGTTTGCGCCGCACGCTGCAACTGCGAGCCGGGTGGACCCATCAGCGCGAGCGGTTCGGTGAACCGGCCGATGGCCGACGCGATCGCCTCGGCCCGCCCGTAGTCGAGCGCGGCGGAATTGTAGAGCGCACCATGCGGTTTGACGTACGACACGCGGGACCCGGCGGCACGCGCGAACCCGGCGAGCGCGCCGATCTGGTACAGCGTCTCGTCGCGCAGATCCGCCGGTGACACCGCGAGTTCACGACGGCCAAATCCGGCCAGATCCCGGAAACCCACGTGCGCACCGATCGCGACGTTGCGCTCGGCCGCACCCTCGCAGGCCCGGCGGATGATCATCGGATCCCCCGCGTGAAAACCGCACGCGATGTTCGCGCTCGTGACGATGTCGAGGAGGGCCTCGTCGTCCGCCAGGGTCCACTGCCCGAAGCCCTCACCGAGGTCGCAGTTCAGATCAACGCGCATCGGGAACCTCCAGCACGTACTCGCTGTCCGGGATGTCGGTGATCAGCATGTACCCGGGCGCGTGGGTGATCGCGAACGGCAACCGGGACGCCATCACCGCCGCCTGCGGGGTGACCCCGCAGGCCCAGAACACCGGAACGTCGCCGGGCTCGAAGTTCACCGGATCGCCGAAGTCGGGGGCCGCGACATCGGCGATGCCGAGTTCCGCGGGATCGCCGATGTGCACGGGTCCACCGTGGACGGCAGGCATCCGCGCCGAGATCGCCGCGGCGAGCGCGACCTGATGTTCGGGAACGGGCCGCATCGACACCACCATCGGTCCGCTCATCCGGCCCGCGGGCCGGCATTCACGGTTGGTCACGAACATCGGGACGTTGCTGCCCTGCTCGACGTGCCGCAGCGGGACCCCGGCGGCGGCCACCGGGTGCTCGAACGTGAAGCTGCACCCGATGTGGAACGCCACGAGGTCGTCCCGCCACAGCCCCGACACGTCCGCGGTCTCGTCGGCCAGTTCGCCGTCCTTCCACACGCGGTACAGCGGCAGGTCCGTGGTGATGTCGGCGCCGGGGGCGAGCATCGTCGTGCGGGAGCCGACGTCGCCGACGTCGAGGACGGGGCACGGCTTGGGGTTCCGCTGCGTGAACAGCAGGACGTCGTAGGCCCAGTCCTCCGGTACGGCGATGAGATTCGTCTGGGCGAATCCGGGCGCCAGACCGGCGGTCGGGGTGACACGTCCCGAACGGAACGCGGAGCGGAGGTCGGCCGGTGAGTCAGTCAAGTTGGATCCCGCGGGTCTCGGGGAGGAAGAACAGGGCGAAGACGGCGATGGCGTATCCGAGCGCACCGAAGATCATCGCGCCGCCGATACCCAGCTGGGTGGCCGCCAGGAAACCGACGACCGCCGGGAACACGGCGCCGACCGCGCGGCCGAAGTTGTACGTGAAGCCCTGGCCCGTGCCGCGGGACTGCGTCGGGTACAGCTCGGACAGGAACGATCCGAATCCACTGAAGATCGCCGACGTGCAGAAGCCGAGGGGGAAGCCCAGGATGAGGATCAACATGTTCGCGCCCTCGGGCACCTGGGTGTAGCCCACCATGAAGACGGCCGACAGTGCCGCGAACAGCTGCATGGTCCGCTTGCGTCCCAGCTTGTCGGTGAGGATGCCGCCGCTGACGTAGCCGAGGAACGCACCCGAGATCAGGATGGCGAGGTAGCCGCCGGTGCCGACGACGTCGAGTCCGCGCGAGGTCTTCAGGAATGTGGGCAGCCAGGACGCCAGCGTGTAGTAGCCGCCCTGCACGCCGGTGGCGAGCAGCGACGCGAGGACGGTGGTCTTGAGCAGTCCGCCGCGGAAGATCGCGGCGAACGAGCCGGTCTCCTTGCCCGCGGACTCACGACGTTTCGTGACGACCTCGGGATCCTTCAGATTCCGGCGAACCCAGATGATGAGGAACGCGGGCAGGACACCGGTGAAGAACAGCACTCGCCACGCGACGTCGGGATCGAACAGCTGGAAGACGACCGTGTAGACGATCACCGCCAGCGCCCAGCCCACTGCCCACGCGCTCTGGACGAACGCTACGGCCCGGCCCCGGTACTCGGCCCGGGCGTATTCGGCCACGAGAATCGCACCCGCCGCCCACTCGCCGCCGAAGCCGAGGCCCTGGAAGGCGCGGAAGACGAGCAGCGTCTCGAAGTTCTGCGCGAAGCCGCACAGCACCGTGAAGATCGTGTACGTCGCGACCGTGACCTGCAGGGTGCGGACCCGGCCGATCTTGTCGACGAGGATGCCGGCGAGGGCACCGCCGAGCGCAGACACGACCAGCGTCACCGTCGTCAGCAGACCAGCCTGTCCGGTGGTGAGGCCGAAGTAGGCGGCGATGGCCGCGAGGCCGAGCGGGAGGACCTGGAAGTCGTAGGAGTCGAGTCCGTACCCGCCGAACGCGCCGATGAAGGCTCTCTTTCCCTTCGGCCCGAGGGTGCGGAACCAGTCGAAGGGGCGCGCCTGCGCGACCTCGGTCTGTGTATCTGTGGTCATGGCACCTCGCCTGAAGAAGGGATGTAACTGCCGGAAGAAACGGTGTAACTCCCATCACGGTACAAATCGTTCAACGATCCTGCAATACCCTGAGAGGATCGTTTAACATGGAATTCATCGCGGAACCGAGCTCACAACTATGATTGCGGTCGAGATCGAAACCTGAGGAGTGGACTTGACCAGCTCGAATGCCCTTCGCGGCGATGCGCATTCCCGCCTGGCCGCTCACCGCGGCCTGCTCGAACGCACCAGCAGGACCACCCGGGTGGCCGGCATTCTGCGGGACGCAATCATCGACGGAACGTTCCGACCAGGGGCGCGTCTCTCCGAACCCGACATCTGCGCCGCCCTCGACGTCTCCCGCAACACGGTGCGCGAGGCCTTCCAGATCCTGATCGAAGACCGACTGGTCGCGCACGAACTCAACCGCGGCGTCTTCGTCCGCGTGCCCACGGCCGAGGACATCACCGAGCTGTACATCTGCCGGCGCGTCGTCGAATGTGCGGGCGTCAACGGATTCGACCCCGCCACCGGCGACCTGTCGCGCGTGGCCGAGGCCCTGGACCTGGCCGACGAGCGGTACGCCGTCGAGGACTGGACCGGAGTCGGCACCGCCGACATCCACTTCCACAGCGCCCTCGCGAGCCTCAACAACAGCAATCGCATCGACGAACTCATGCGCAGCGTGTGGAACGAGGCGCGGCTCGTCTTCCACGTCATGGACGACGCCCACCGATTCCACGGCCCGTACCTCACCCGCAATCACGAGATCTACGACGCGCTGGTCGCGGGCAACACCGAAGCCGCAGGTCAGCTACTCAAGACCTACCTCGAAGACGCCGAGGCGCAGATCCTCGAGGCGTACTGAGGCGCTTCGCGCTCGCTCACCGGTCGACCATCACACCGAGAGCTGCGGTGCGGCTGTGAGGACACGCTTGACCAACGATGCTGCGGCGGTGACCTGTGCCTGATCGATGCCGGTTTCCACATCATGACGGTGAAAATGCGCGACCAGCTCCTCGGTCGCGAGGTTGCCGTGTGCGCCCGGTGCAAAGGGGCACCCGCCGTATCCGCCGACCGCGCTGTCGAAGTGTGCGATCCCCAGATGGCGTGCTGCTTGCAGGGCGGTGGTGAGTGCTTGGCCGTCGGCGTTGTGCAGGTGCAGTCCGATGGTGAGGTCGGGCAGTGCTTCGCGCACGGCGCCCACCGCGGTGAGCACGTGCTCGGTGGTGGCGGTGCCCAGGGTGTCGGCCAGCCCCAGGGCGCGTATCCCCATGGCTGCGAACTGTTCGGCGACCTCTACCAGACGTGTGGGTGAGACGGTTCCCTCGAACGGGCAGACGAATGCGGTGGATATCCCGCCGAGGAACCGCTGCTCCGGGTAGCCGGCCACCGCCTGGGACAGGTCCTCGAGGGCCTGTGCAGCGGACTTGCCGGCGTTCGCTCGGCTGTGTGCGGAACTGGCCGACGCCGCGATGTGCACGACGTCGACTCCGGCGGCCACTGCACGGTGAACCCCGGTGGGGTTCAGCGCCAACGCGCTGACCTGCGTGGTGGCGCGGTAGGGCTGCAACCGGGCGATGAGCGCGTCGGCGTCGGCCATCTGAGGAACGCGGGTGGGCGAGACGAAGGACACGGCTTCGATCTGCCGGACTCCGGCTGCCACCAGCGCGTCGGCGATGGTGAGTTTGTCGTCGGTGGCGACGAGGACGTTCTCGTCCTGTAGACCGTCGCGCAGGACGACGTCGGTGATGGTGACGGGCATGCGAGAACCTTCTTGGGGTGGCCGGGGATCAGAGCGAGGTGGGAACGACGATCAGGGCCCAGGCCACCAGCGGGGCGAGGAGCACGACCAGGCCGCAGTAGGCCAGGACGCTGCGCTGGAACCGTTGACGGTCTTCGACGTCGGCCTCGGCCACCACGATGGATCCGTTCGTGGCGAAGGGGCTGACGTCGACGACGGTGGAGGCGAAGGCCAGCGCGATGATGAAACCCAGCGCGCCGAGTTCCCCGGCGGCGAGCATGGGTGCGGCCAGCGGCAGCGCGATGCCCAGGGTGCCGATCGAGGAGCCGACCGCGGAGATGATCGCGGCGGCGTACAGCAGGATCAGCGCGGCGGCGAGAGGGGAGCCGAGGTGGGTGGCGGCGTCGCCGAGGAAGTCGAGGGTGCCGTTTTGTTTGAGCACCGTCATGTAGGTGAGCATGCCGCACACCAGCACGACGGCCGGCCACGCCACCTTGTCTTCGATCCGGGGCATCTTCTTCGGGGCCATCAGCAGCAGAACCGTGCTGATGCAGATCGAGCTGACTCCGACGTCGACGTTGAAGGCCACCGAACCTACTGCCAGGAGCAGGATTCCGATGAGCGTCGCGACCCGTTCCCGGTTGAACGGGGTCCGGCCGATGACATCGACGTCAGGCAGGACGGCGGTCGCGGAGGCGGTGCCAGATCCCGGGCTGGGATGGGGGCGGGTCGGTGCGCCTGAGCTGGCGCCGGCGCCGGTGATTTCGTCACGGTCTTCGGGCAGCTCGTGGAGCAGGTCGCGGCCGTAGATGGCGAACAGTACGGCGAGGAACAGGGTGTTCAGTGCGAAGGGAACGATGAACAGCAGCAGCGGGTTCGCCTCGTACCCGGCGGATTTGATCAATCCGTTGACGAAGGCACCGTAGATCGTGATGGGCGAGAACGCGCAGCCCAGAGCACCGTGGTTGATGGCCATGCCCATCAGCAGGGGGTTGATCTTCTTTTTCCCGGCCAGCCGCATCGCGATGGGGGCGAGCATGCCTGCCGCCATCGGTGATCCCAGGGCCATCAGCGCGCCGGAGAGCAGGAACATCATCCACACCAGCGCCCAGCGCCGTCCGTGGACCAGGCGTAGGGCCGATTCGACGATGATGTTGATGGTGCCGTTGGCCTTGGCGATTGCGAACAGCAAGGTGATCCCGGCGACGATCAGGAAGATGTCACCGGGAAATGCGTCGACGATGTCGTCGATCGGGATCCCCGACACCCATCCGCCGACTAGGAAGGCGCCGGCGAAGGCGAGGATGCCCATGTTGATCGGCACCTTGGTGGCGATGGTGAAGATCAGTACGAGGGCGAGGATGGAGATGGCGTAGACCATGGGACCGTGTTCTTTCCGTGCGGGGCAAACGGGAAGGGTGCGGCTGCACCAGGGAGCAGAGGGGCGGCGGATGCCCGCGGGTCAGATGACGCCTGCTGTGCGCAGTGCGTTCAGGCGGTCGGGCGTCAGGCCCAGCATCCGGCCCAGTACGGGCTCGGTGTCGGCACCGAGATCAGGCCCCAACCACCCGACTTTCGTTGCCTGGCCATCGAACTGAGGTACCACGCCGGGAAAGCGCACCTCCTCGGGTGAGCCGTCTTCGACATCGACCTTGAACGGCTGGATCATCCCGCGGGCCAGATAGTGCTCGTCGGAGACGATGCGGGCGGCGTCGTAGACGTCGCTGGCCGGGACACCGGCGTCGGACAGTTCGGTGACGACGTCTCTCGTGGATCGGGTCGTCGTCCATGCCACGATCGCCTCGTCGAGATCGTCTTCCCGCAGATATCGTTTGGTGCCGTCGACCAGGTCGGGATCACTCGCCAGGTCCGGGCGGCCGACGGCGTTCATCAGCCTCGCGAAGACCCCGCTGGCGTTCCCGGCGATCAGAACCGAGCCGTCGGCACACGGGTAGGAGCCGCTGGGCACCACACCGGGAAGATTGCCGGCGGTGCGCTCGCGCACCATGGCATAGGCGTCGTAGTCAGCGGTCAGCGACTCCATCGCCATGAAGACCGATTCGTACAGTGCGACATCGGCGACCTGGGGCCTCGGGTGGTCGCCGCCGCGGGCTTTGGCCAGAAGCATCATCAACGCGCTGACCGCGCCGTAGAGACCGGCGAGGGTGTCGCCCAGCGGTGCTGCCGGACGCACCGGCTCACGGTCGGGATAGCCGGTCACATAACGCAATCCGCCGAACGCCTCGGCGACCCCACCGAAGCCGGCGCGCTGCGCATAGGGGCCGTTCTGGCCGTAACCGGAGATCCGGACCAGGACGATGTCCGGGTTCGCTGCCTGTAACTGTTCGGGCCCGATGTTCCAGCGTTCGAGCGTGCCAGGGCGAAAGTTCTCGATCACGACATCGACCTGGGCGGCCAGGTCCAGCACCAGCTGCTGCCCCTCGGCGCTCTTCAAATCGAGCGTCACCGATCGTTTGTTTCGGGCGATGGTGCGATACATCATCGAGGTGGTGCCCCTGCTGCGACGCCAACCGCGCAGCTCGTCCCCACCGTCGGGACGCTCGATCTTGATGACTTCGGCGCCGAAATCAGCCAGCAGCCGGGTCGCGAAGGGCGCTGCGATGAAGTTACCGAGCTCCAGGACAGTGATGCCGTCGAGCGGACCTGTGGTGGCGTTGTTCATGACGCTCCGATTCCTGTCGGCGATGCGATCAATCTTCGTGGTGGCCCATTATTTGGGTCATTATGGCCCGAATAATGGGGCAACCATAGTGCTCCGGATCACAGAGCGCAACGAGGCATGGCGGCCGGCCCACGTCGAGATGACACGAATAGACGCACCCGCCGGGGTCAGGAGTCGAGAAGTGACTTTTCGATGCGATGAGCGGCGTCGACGGCCGAGGGACCGAGACGGGGTCCGGGATCGTCACCGAGCCGGTGCAACGGGCCCGACACGCACACCGACGCGACGATCTCGCCGTGCACTCGTACCGGTGCACTGACCGAGCCGAGGCCGGGAACCCGCTCGGAGAGCGTCTGCCACCAGCCGCGGCGTCGCGCGACGGGGTCGTTGTCGAAATCGCCGGCCAGCACGTGACCGCTCGACCCTTCCGCCAGCGGAAATGTGGTGCCGACGGGCATGGTGGCCCGCAGTTCGTTCGACGATTCGACACTGGCGGCGCACAAGCGCAGGTCACCGCGCCGGACCCACAACTGCGAGGACTCACCGGTGCCCTCGCTCAGCTCCCGAAGCACCGGCATGGCGATATCGGTCATCCCCGCTGCAGTGAAGCGATACCCGAGCCAGTATCGACCCTCGGCATCTCGACGCAGGTAGCCATAGTGGGCGAGCTCGGCCACGAGACGTTGGGTGGTCGACTTCGACAAGCCGACAGTGCGCGCAAGCTCGCTCGTGATCATCGGTCGTAACTCGACGGCGTCGATGATGGCGAACGCGCGCGACAAGACACCGACCGTCTTGCGCTGCTCGTCCGCCATGGCCCGATTCTCCCCACGAAACCACGCCCGGGAACTGCATGGTGTTGCCGCCTGTGTCACACGATCCTAGCTTCGAGCACCAGCGACACGACGGATCACCGGTCTGGTCACCCCTCCCACTCGGCGGCGGTGCCGATGCTGCACTCGCCCGATCACCGCCCGCCTCTACACGTCACCCACGCACGGGCGCGAAACGCCCGTAGAAGCCCTCGATGTGCTCCCGCACCAGGCCAGCGGCCTCGGCGCCGTGTCCGCCGCGGAGGGCGGCGACGATGCCGCGGTGCTCGCAGCGGAGGTGGGTCGCGACCGCAGGCCAGTCGTCGAGGAGCGGAACGGCCTGTATGACGTAGCCGTGAATGGAGTCGCGGAGCGAGACCATCATCGCCTCGACGAGGACGTTGCCCGCGAGTCCGGCCATCGCGACATGCAGGTCGGCGTCGAGCCGGTGGAACGCCTCGGGTGAGAGGTCCTCGTCGTCCATCGCGTCGAGCAGTGTGTCGATGGTCGAGAAGTCGAGGTCGGGGGCCTGTCCGGCGGCTTCCTGCACCGCCCACGACTCGAGCAGTGTGCGCGTCTGGACGACGTCGTGGATGGGCAGCGTGCGCGTCGCCATGTGCAGTCGGATGGCCGCGCCGATGGACGCGGCCGGGTCGGCGGCCACGATCGCGCCTGCGTCCGGTCCGGACCCGACGGCCGTGCGGACGATGCCCATGGCCTCGAGCACGCGTATGGCCTCGCGGACGGACGAGCGTCCGACCCCCAGTTCCTCCGCGAGTGCGCGCTCGGCGGGCAGACGACCGCCGACGGTGAGTTTGCCTGCCGCCAGATCCTGCTCGATGCGATGCAGGACGACCTCGTGTGTGCGCACGACGGAAGTTTACCTGGTGTGGTCTGACCACAGTGCGCTACTGTGGTCAGACCACAGCCCAGCCCGGTTGGAGTACCCGATGAGAATCGCCCTGTTCGCCACGTGCCTGGCGGATGCCCTGTTCCCCGAATCCGCCACCTCGACGGTCCGCCTGCTCGAGCGGCTCGGCCACGAGGTCGTGTTCCCACCGAAGCAGACGTGCTGCGGGCAGATGCACGTCAACACCGGCTACCAGGCCGAAGCGCTGCCACTCGTCCGTCACCACGTGGAGGCGTTCGAGAGCGGACCGTCCTGGGACGTCGCGGTGGCGCCGTCCGGTTCCTGCGTCGGATCCGTCCGGCACCAGCACGCGATGGTCGCCCGCCGGTACGGCGACGAATCGCTCGCGACGCGCGCCGAGGAGGTCGCGTCCCGGACGTACGAACTGTCGGAACTGCTCGTCGACGTCCTCGGCGTCACCGACGTCGGCGCCTACTACCCCCACCGGGTGACGTACCACCCGACATGCCACTCGCTGCGGATGCTGCGCGTCGCCGACAAGCCGCTGCAACTGCTGCGCGCGGTGCGCGGGATGACGCTGATCGAACTGCCCGCCGCCGAATCCTGTTGCGGTTTCGGCGGAACGTTCGCGCTGAAGAACTCCGAGACGTCGACCGCGATGCTCGCCGACAAGATGGGCAACGTCCTGAGCACGGGCGCCGAGGTGTGCAGCGCCGGCGACTCGTCCTGCCTGATGCACATCGGCGGCGGACTGTCCCGGCTGCGCAGCGGGGTCCGCACCGTCCACCTCGCCGAGATCCTGGCGAGCACCGAGAAGATCGGGAGCAACGCATGACCACGTTCCTCGGCTCACCCACCTTCCATGCGGGCACCGGAAATATCCGGGGCACAGAATCTTTCCCCGACGCGGCGCGGAAATCGCTCGCCGACACCCAGCTGCGCGCCAACCTCGGCGCGGCCACCACCACCATCCGCAACAAGCGCATCGCCGCGGTCGCCGAGGTCGACGACTGGGAGGAACTGCGCCGGGCGGGCAGCGCCCTGAAGGCGGACGTGATGGCGCGGCTCCCCCAACTGCTCGTGCAGTTCGAGGAGAACGTCACCGCCCGCGGCGGCACCGTCCACTGGGCGCGCGACTCGGAGGAGGCGAACGGGATCATCACCGATCTCGTGCGGGCCACCGGCTCCGACGAGGTCGTGAAGGTCAAGTCGATGGCCACCCAGGAGACGGGCCTCAACGAGCATCTCGAGGAGAACGGGATCGCGGCGATCGAAACCGACCTCGCCGAACTCATCGTCCAACTCGGCGAGGACAAGCCGAGCCACATCCTCGTTCCCGCCATCCACCGCAACCGCGCCGAGATCCGCGAGATCTTCCTGAAATCGATGCCGGGCATCGACAAGGACATCACCGACGATCCGCGGGCACTCGCGATGGCCGCGCGGGCACACCTCCGGCGGAAGTTCCTCTCCACGAAGGTGGCGATCAGCGGCGCGAACTTCGGGGTCGCGGAAACCGGGACCCTCGCGGTGGTGGAGTCGGAGGGCAACGGACGGATGTGCCTCACCCTCCCCGACACCCTCATCACCCTCATGGGCATCGAGAAACTGGTCCCGACGTTCACCGACCTGGAGGTGTTCATGCAACTGCTGCCGCGGTCGTCCACCGCCGAGCGGATGAACCCGTACACCTCCATGTGGACCGGGGTGCATCCCGGCGACGGCCCGCAGAACTTCCACGTCGTCCTCCTCGACAACGGTCGCACCAACGTCCTCGCGGACGAGGTCGGGCGGTCGGCGCTCCACTGCATCCGCTGCAGCGCCTGCCTGAACGTGTGTCCCGTCTACGAGCGGGCGGGCGGTCACGCGTACGGGTCCGTGTATCCGGGCCCGATCGGCGCGATCCTCAGCCCGCAACTCACCGGGACCACCGGCCACGACGACCCGAACGCCTCGCTGCCGTTCGCCTCGACGCTGTGCGGCGCCTGCTTCGACGCCTGCCCGGTGCGCATCGACATCCCCAGCATCCTGGTGCACCTGCGCGCGGAACAGGTCGACTCCGAGCGGCACGGGCTTCCCGGCGGCCAGGACCTCGCGATGAAGGCCGCGGGCTTCGTGATGGGGTCGGAGAAGCGGTTCGCCGCCGCCGAGACGGCGTCCAAGATCGGCCGGGTGCTGGGCGGCAAGAAGGGACGCATCACGTCGCTGCCGTACCCGGGGTCGAGGTGGACCGCGAGCCGCGACCTCCCCTCCCCGCCGAAGGAGACCTTCCGACAATGGTGGGCCCGCACTCACGAGGACACGACACGATGACCGCACGCGAAGAGATCCTGACCCGGATCCGGTCGGCGCTCGCCGAAGCGCCCGCCCCCGAACCCGTTCCCCGCGACTACCACCGGCAGCCCGCGTCGGGCCCCGGGGACGTCGAGTTCTTCGCCCACACCGTCGACGACTACCGCGCGCAGGTCCACCGCGCCGAGGAGAGCACGGTTGCCGAGGTCGTCACCGGGCTGATCGCGGAGGGGGCGCGCGCCGTCGTCCCGCCGGACCTGCCGCTGTCGTGGCGGCCGCGACGTGACGTCGTCGTCGACGGGGCACCGGCCGAACTGTCGACGCTCGAACTCGACGCGCTCGACGTGGTCGTCACCGGCTGCACCCTCGGGATCGCCGCCACCGGGACGATCGTGCTCGACGGCGGCGCCGGCCAGGGGCGGCGGGCACTGACCCTGGTCCCGGATCACCACATCTGCATCGTGCGCACCGATCAGATCGTCGACACCGTGCCGCAGGCCTTCCAGACCCTCGACGCGACCAAACCGCTGACGTTCATCAGCGGTCCCAGCGCCACCAGCGACATCGAACTCAACCGCGTCGAGGGCGTCCACGGTCCGCGGACGCTGGACGTCGTCATAGTGCGCTGACGCGCCCGTGCGCCCTTTTGGTAGTCCCGGGTACCAAAAAGGCTCACGGGGCGCGGAGCGCCCTCGCGGCCAGATCGGCGGTGGCGCGGACGATCTCCGCGCCACCGAACATCACGTCGTCGTTGTGCCCGGCCCCGGGCAGCACGACGGTTTCCACCGGGCCGAGCGCCGCATCGGCCACGCGAGCGCTCTGCTCCGGCGGGACGACGATGTCGGCGGTGCCGTAGACGACGGTGGTGGGCACAGCGATGCGTGCGACGTACTCCGCGACGGGGAATCGGTCGCGCAGCAACAGCTTGACCGGCAGGAACGGGTAGTGCGCTGCGCCGACGGCGGCGAGGTCGACGAACGGCGACCGGAGCAGCAGGCCCGCAGGCGGATGCTCGGTGGCGAGTTCGGTGACGACGCCGGTGCCGAGGCTTTCCCCGAAGTAGAGCAGCCGCTCCGGCGGCACGCGACGTTCGTCGACGAGGTGTCGGCGGGCCGCCCGGACGTCGAGTGCCAGCCCGTCCTCGCCGGGGTGGCCGGGGTTGCCGCCGTACCCGCGGTAGTCGAAGAGCAGTGTGGCGAAACCGGCGGCGGCGAGGTCGGACGCCAGCAGCGCCCGGTCGGCCCTGTTGCCGGCGTTCCCGGCGGCCACGAGGACGGTCATGCGCGGGTCCCCGCTCGCGGGTGGGACGTACCAGGCACCGAGTTCGAGGCCGTCCGAGGTGGTCAGCGTGACGTCCTCGGCCCCGGCGATCAGTCGGTCGGCAGGCGGCACCGGGGAGTTGTCGGGGTAGTAGATCAGTCGTCGCTGCAATACCCACACGGCGGCGACCAGCAGAGCCACGACGACGAGCGCGACGACGCCGACGCGGATCATTGCCGGATCGGTGTTCCGGCCCACTCCAGCAACTCGGCGACGGGCAGGGTGTTGATCACGTCCGACGGCTCGACTCCGCGTTCGGCGGCGCGCTCGCAGGCGTACCCCTGCCAGGCGAGCTGACCGGTGGTGTGCGCGTCGGTGTCGATGGAGAACTTGCACCCGCTGTTCAGTGCGAGGTCGATCAGGCGTCCCGGCGGGTCGCGGCGCTCGGGGCGGGAGTTGATCTCGACCGCGGTGCCGTACTCGCGGCACGCCTCGAACACCCGTTCCGCGTCGAACTTCGATTCGGGCCGCGGCCCCCGCGCACCCTCGACGAGCCGGCCGGTGCAGTGCCCGAGGACGTCGACGTGCGGGGACTTCACGGCCTGCAGCATCCGCTTGGTCGTCGTCGCCCGGTCGGTGTCCAGGTGCGAGTGCACGCTGGCCACCACGATGTCCAGGTCGGCGAGCAGGTCGTCGTCCTGGTCGAGGGAGCCGTCGACGAGGATGTCGACCTCGATGCCGGTCAGCACGCGGAACGGCGCGAGCTCCGCGTTCAGTTCGGCGACGACGCTCAGCTGGGAGAGCAGTTGCTCCGACGACATTCCGTTCGCGACCGTCAGCCGCGGCGAGTGATCGGTGATCGCGCAGTACTCGTGGCCCAGGGCGGCGGCGCGGCGCATCATCTCCCGGATCGGGCACCGGCCGTCCGACCAGTCGGAATGGGTGTGCAGGTCGCCGCGGAGCGCGTCGAGCAGTTCGGTCCCGCCGAGTCCGATCGGTTCGGCCGCATTGCGCAGGTACGTCAGGTACAGCGGCACCGACGCGGCACACTCACGGATGATCGCGGCAGCCTCGGACCCGATGTCGGGTGGCGACACCCAGCCGCGCTCCTTCAGGTCGGCCAGCGCGTCCTCGTCCGCGTACGTCAGCACGTCGGCCGCCCGCCGGAATGCGGCGATCCTCGGTGCCTCGTCACGCGAGCGCTCGAGCCAGAACGCAATTTCCCGCAGCGCTTCGACGGGGTCCATCTTTCAATGGTGCACGGCTGCCGGGCTGCTGGCTAGGAGCAATTTCTGCCAGAACTTAGGCTCCCCTCGTTGTCCGCACGTTCATACAAATGTTCCCTTCGTCTCGCTTACGACTTCTACGGTGCCGGAGTTGTCCACATTCGAATCGGGAGCCACGGTGAGCTTGAAACCCCTCGCACTGTTCGTCAATCACGACGGAGTGTCCTCGCGCGCGTCCGTCACTTGTCAGTACAAGTGCGGAAACGCGTGCTCCCACGACGTGCCCAACACCTCGCACGGCGAGTATTTCCGTGACATCGCCCGCACCGCCCTGTCGCGGCGCGGGATGCTGCGCGGCACGGGGATGGCCGTCCTCGCCGTCGGCGCGGGCAGCGCGCTGGTGGCCTGCTCGGACGACTCCGGCAGCGGAAGCGTCTCCGGCACGGGCGGTTCGGACGGTTCCGCGCCCACCGGAACGAACTTCGACGCCGTCGCCCCCAACACCGAGGACGCCCTCGTCGTCCCCGACGGGTACGAGCAGGCCGTGGTGATCCGCTGGGGCGACCCGGTGCTGCCCGGGGCTCCCGCGTTCGACTTCGACAACCAGACCGCCCAGGCGCAGGCGCAGCAGTTCGGGTTCAACAACGACTTCGCCGGACTCCTGCCGGTCGAGGGTCAGCCGAACACCTTCCTGCTGGTGGTCAACCACGAGTACACCACCGAGCCGTTCATGTTCACGGGCTACGACGCCGAAAACCCGTCACCGGAGCAGTTCCAGACCGCGCTCGCCGCCCACGGGCTGTCCGTGGTGCAGGTGAAGGGCGAATCCGCCTCCGGCGCGCTCACTCCCGAGTTCGGACCGTACAACCGGCGCATCACGGCGACGACGGAATTCGTCGTCACCGGTCCCGCCGCGGGCAGCGACTTCCTGAAGACGTCCGCGGACCCGACGGGCACGAAGGTGCTCGGCACGCTGAACAACTGTTCGGGTGGCGTGACACCGTGGGGCACGGTGCTGTCGGGGGAGGAGAACTTCAACCAGTACTTCGCGAACGCCGAACTGGTCACCGATCCGGCCGTCGCCGCACGGCTGAAGCGGTACGGCGTGGAAGGTGCTGCCTCCGAGCGTAAGTGGGAACGGTTCGACAAGCGTTTCGACCTCATCCAGGAGCCGAACGAGGTCAACCGCTTCGGCTACGTCGTCGAGGTCGACCCGTGGGACGCGACGTCCGCACCCGTCAAGCACACGGCACTGGGCCGGTTCAAGCATGAGGCCGCCACCATCCATGTCACCGACGACGGCACCGTCGTCGCGTACAGCGGTGACGACGAGCGCTTCGACTACATGTACAAGTTCGTCTCCAGCCGCAAGGTGATGGACGGCAGGAGCCAGGCCGCGTTGCGCCACAACATGACGCTGCTCGACGCGGGCACCCTGTACGTCGCGAAGTTCAGTGGCAACTCGGCGGACGAGATCGACGGGTCGGGCACGCTGCCGGCGAGCGGCACGTTCGACGGCACCGGGGAGTGGATCCCGCTGCTGCGCACCGGCGAGGACGGCCGGGGTGAGTCGCTCGTCGACGGCATGAGCGCCGAAGAGGTGGCGGTGTTCACCCGTCAGGCCGGCGACAAGGTCGGTGCCACCAAGATGGACCGTCCCGAGGACTTCGAACCCAGCCCGACGACCGGCAAGGTGTACGTGGCGCTGACCAACAACACCAAGCGCGGCGTCGACGGCGCGGCGGCGGCCGACGAGGCCAACCCGCGGAACAACAACAAGAACGGCCAGGTCCTCGAACTCACCGACGACCACGCCGGCACCGCGTTCACGTGGAACCTGCTGCTCGTCTGCGGCGACCCGACGGAGGCCGACACGTACTTCGGCGGCTTCGACAAGGCGAGCGTCAGCCCGATCTCCTGCCCCGACAACCTGGCGTTCGATCCGCACGGCAACCTGTGGATCTCCACCGACGGCAACGCGCTGAAGTCCAACGACGGCCTGTTCAGCGTCGTCCTCGAGGGCCCGAACCGCGGGGAGACCAAGCAGTTCCTCACCGTGCCCAAGGGCGCCGAGACCTGCGGTCCGATCGTCGGCGACGAGCGGGTCACGGTGTGCGTGCAGCACCCGGGTGAACTGGACGACGCCAGCGCCGACAACCCGGCGTCGCACTGGCCCGACGGCGGCGACGCGCAGCCGCGTCCCGCCGTCGTGGCGGTGTGGAAGTCGGGCGGCCGGATCGGCGTCTGACCCCAGGTGAGTGGCAAAGTGTGCCCCAGCACGCTTTGCCACTCACCTGGCGGGGGTGGGCGGGCGCCCGAGCAGCGACTCGAACAGGGCGTGGCCCGCGAGGAACCCGTACCGGTCGTAGAACTCGAACATCGCGGCCAACCGGGCGCGACCGTCGTCCGTCAGGTTCCGCCCGTGCCGCGACATCCACTCGTCGACGGACACCTGCTTCACCGACACCGGGCCACCCGCCCGGTCGCACAGGTCCCGCACGCTGAGGGCCTCCGGGCCGCCGAGTTCGTAGGTGGCGCCGTGGTGGATGTCCGGGCCCTCGGCGAGGACGCGCGCCGCGACCTCGGCGACGTCCGCGAGTGCGACGAACGAGAACGCCGCGTCGGGACTGTAGGGCAGTTCGACGGTCGTCGCCGTGCCCGCCAGCACAGCCCCGAAATTCTCGGCGTAGGCGCACGGCTGCAGGACGGTCCACCGGAGCCCGCCGAACGTCCGGAGCGCGTCCTCGCACCGCGCCTTGTCGACGTGGTGGGGCATGAGCGGGGTGTACGGCCAGGCCACGGAGTGGTAGACGAGATGCTCGACGCCCACCGACGCTGCGGCGCGCATCGCGTTCCGCAGCAGCGCCGGCTCGTCGGGGTGCACGTTGGGGGCGATGAAGTACACGCCCCGGCAACCCGACAGCGCCTCTTCGAGTCCTGCACCCGTTTCGAGGTCGACGGCGAAGTCGCCGGGACGCCGGGCGGTGTGCACCACCCGGCGTACGTCGGCGAGTCCCTCGAGCGCCGCCACGACGGCGGCTCCGGTCTTCCCCGCGGCGCCGATGACGGCGATCTCGGCGCCGCGGGAGAGTGACTCGGTCATCGGATCACCGATCGATGAAGTCGAACTCGGCGAACTTCGCACCGCCGGACAGGCGTTCGTAGCCGGGACCGCGGTCGAAGAACGGTTCGTCCAGGCCGCGGTCCGCGCGCATCTGCTCGCGCAGCGCGTCCGTGGCGTCGACGTCCGCGACCGGTTCCCCGGTCGACGAGGCCAGCACGACACCGTAGTCGACGCGTGCACCCTGCGCGGACACCTTGCCCCACAGCACGTCCCGGACGACTTCCTCGATCGGACGGTCGAGTGGGTCGCCCCAGCCGCCGCCACCGGTGGTGCGGATGCGCACCACTTCGCCGGCCTTGATCGGTTCGGCGTCGGTCAGCGCGTCGAACCCGCGCTCGTTCGGGCCGCCCGGGTCGAGGACCACCGAGAACGGACGTCCGGCCTTGCCGCCCTTGACTCCCCAGCAGGAGAGGATCGACCGGTCGGCGATGGACATGAAGTTCGCGTCCTTGAGCATCCGGATGTGCTTCTCGTAGCCGAGGCCGCCGCGGTAGCGTCCGGCGCCGCCGGAGTCCTTCGCCAGGCCGAGCTTCTCGACGATGAACGGGAACCGGCTCTCGGTGAACTCGGTCGGCAGGTTCCGCGAGTCGGGAACGACGTGGATGGTGTCCTCCCCGTCCGCGTAGTGCCTGCCGCCGGACCCTCCGCCGAGCACCTCCCGCATCAGGTACGAGTGCCCGTCGAAGTCCTCGCCGTACACCCCCGTGTAGCGGATGGTCTCCTGGTCGGCGGGCATGTTCCCGTCGACGGCCTTCGCGACGACGCCGGCGAGCACGCCGAGCAGCCGCAGGATCACGAACGTCCGGGCGTTGGTGGGCGCCGGGAAGATCGGGGTGATCAGCGTGCCCTTCTCCGGGAACTTCATCTCGATCAACGGCACGACACCCTCGTTGACGTCGAGTTCCGCCATCCGCTCGGGACTGTCGGCGAGGTTGCGCAGGATCGGCGCGAGCCACTTGATGAGGAAGTTGCCGTCGGCGTAGTCACCGCAGTGGTTGATGGGACCCTTGGCCTGCGGGCCGGTGCCGTTGAAGTCCAGGATGAGGCGTTCGCCGCCCTCGTCCTCGGGGCCGGTCTTGGTGAGCGTGATCCGCTGCCGGTGCAGCATGGGCTCGTCGACGCCGTCGTGTTCGGCGTAGTCCTCCCACGTGTACTCGCCCTTGGGGATCTTGCTGAGGATTTCCCGCCGGTACGTCTCGGTGGTCGCGTCCATCATCGCGTCGAAGCAGGCCTCGACGGTGTCGCAGCCGTACCGCTCGAACAGTTCGGTGAGGCGACGGGCGCCCATGAGGCAGGCGGAGCACTCGGCGTCGAGGTCGGCCGCCAGCGCGTCGGGCATCCGCGAGTTGCGGGTCATGATGCGCAGCGCGGCCTCGTTGGGCACACCCTGATCCCACAGCTTGATCGGCGGGACCATCAGGCCCTCCTCGTACACCGTGGTCGCACCCGCGGGCATCGATCCCGGGCAGCAGCCGCCGATGTCGTCGTGGTGGCCGAACGCCTGGACGAACGCGACGACGGACGGTTCCTCCTCGCCCGGTCGGGTGGCGAACACCGGGACGGTGACGCAGAGGTCGGGGAGGTGGCCGATGCCGCCTTCGGACAGGTAGACGTCGTTGTGGAAGTAGACGTCGCCGGGCTTCATCGTGTCGAGCGGGAAGTCCCGCGCCACCGGATGCACCAGCGCCGAATACGAACGGCCCGTGAGCTTCCGGAGGTTGCGGTCGTGGATGCCGGCCCGGAAGTCGTGCGCGTCGCGGATCATCGGGGAGCGGGAGGTCCGCGAGATCGACGTCTCGACCTCCATCTCGACGCTGGCGAGGTAGCCGGCGACGATCTCCACAAGCACCGGGTCGGGCGTCGTGCCGTGGACCGGGGTCAGCCGGTAGGGCTTGACCGCTTGCACTGCAACGGGTTCGGTGGCGACGGTCATCGGTTCGCTCCGTTCGAGTCGGCGATCTTGGTGATGCGGATGTTTCCGAAGGTGTCGATCCTTGCCCGGAAACCGGGGTGCACGGGGATGGTCGAGCTGAATTCCTCGATCACCGCCGGACCCTCGAGGACGTCGCCCGCGCCGAGCCGGGCCCGGTCGTAGACCTGGGTGGTGACCCACTCGTCGAAGTACGCCGGACGGGTGCCGGTCACGGCGGACTCGGCTCCGGTCCCCGCCGCGATCTCGTTGAGCGTCGGGCGCTTGATCGGGCCGATGCCGCTGACGCGCAGGTTCACCCACTCGACGTGCTGGTGGGGGTCGCCGCGGAAGTCGTAGCCGTACAGCTCCTTGTGCGCCTGGTGGAACCTGTCCGCGGCGTCGTCCATCAACTCCTGCGTGACGGGACCCTCACCGACGGGCACCCGCACCTCGAAGGCCTGGCCGAGGTAGCGGAGGTCGGCCGAACGCGCGTACTTGCGCTCCGCCTCGCCGAAGCCTTCGTCGGCGAGTGCGCGTTCCGCCTCGGCGGCGAGCGCGTCCAGCCCCGACTGCAGTTCCTCGATCTTCAGGCGGTCGTGCCTGCAGACGTGGGTCTGCACGTAGTCGTTGCGGACGTCGACCGTGAGCAGCCCGAATGCGGACACGTTGCCCGGGTTCAGCGGGACGAGGACGTCCTTGAGACCGAGGATGTCGACCAGCCGGCAGGCGAGCAGCGAACCGGATCCGCCGAACGTGACCAGGGTGAAGTCGCGGACGTCGAGGCCGCGCTTGACCGTGATCTGCCGCAGCGCGTTGGCCTGGTTCCACGCCGACACCTCGAGGATGCCGGTGGCGCACGCCTCGAAGTCGAGCTTCAACTGGTGGGCGAGCTGCTCGACGCCCTTGCGGGCCAGTTCGGTGTCGAGGGGGATCTCGCCGCCGAGCAGGTGGGGTGGGATGCGGCCGAGCAGCACGTGGGCGTCGGTGATCGTCGGCTCGCTGCCGCCCTTGCCGTAGCAGAGCGGGCCGGGGTCGGCGCCCGCCGACTGCGGTCCGACGCGGAGCGTGCCCTCGGGGGTCTGCCAGGCGATGGAGCCGCCGCCGGCGCCGACGGTGACGACGTCGATCATCGGGATCTTCGACGGGTACGCCCCCACCCGCCCCTCGGTGGTGAGCGCGGGCTCACCACGGACCACGACGGTGACGTCGGTCGACGTTCCGCCGCCGTCGCACGTGAGGACCTGCTCCACACCCGCGACACTCGCGATGAGCGCCGCGCCGAGTGCGCCGGCCGCCGGGCCGGACAGCACCGTCGTGATCGGCTGGTGCACGACCTCCTTGGCGGAGAGCACGCCGCCGTTCGACTTCATCACGTAGAACGGGATGTCGCGGGCCTCGCCCTCGTCGGAGGAGAACTCGCGCAGCCGGTTCGCGATGTTGTTCACGTAGTTGCGGATGTTCGGCTTCACGGCCGCGTCGACCAGCGTGGTGATGGACCGCTCGTATTCGCGGTACTCGCGCAGCACCTGGCTGGAGATGCTCACCGTGGCCTCGGGGTATTCCTCGAGCAGAAGATCCCGGACGCGGTTCTCGTGGCTCGGGTCGGCGTAGGAGTGCATGAGGCACACGCCGATGGTGCGGATGCCGCGCTCGGCGAAGAAGCGGGCGGCCTCGCGGACGTCGTCCTCGACGAGGGGACGGATCTCGCTGCCGTCGAACGCGAGCCGGCCGCCGATGGTGCGGACGCGGTCGGCGGGGACGATGCGGTCGGGCTTGACCCAGAAGTAGGAGTTGCCGTAGCCGTCGGGGACGGACTGGCGGGCGATCTCGAGGACGTGCTCGTAACCCTCGGTGGTGATGAATCCGAGGTTCTCGACCTTGCCTTCGAGGAGCTTGTTGGTGGCGACGGTGGTGCCATGGCTGACGGCGCCGATCGCGTCGCCGGTCTCGCCGAGCTTGGCGAGCACCTTCTCGATTCCGGTGAGGAATCCCTGCGCCGGGTCGGCAGGCGTCGAGGGTGTCTTGGTGGTGACGACGGCTCCGGACTCCTCGTCCACAGCCACGACGTCGGTGAATGTTCCGCCGGTGTCGATACCGACCCGAATCTTTCTGGATTCCACGATTCCTCCTGGGCTCGTCTCTGTAAGGCAATTGCACCGCTTCCGCCGCCCGGTTTCTTTGTCACATATCGCCGAACTCACCGGTCCTCGTTCGGCGCTGCCCGTGCCCGGATGGCCCGGACAGACGACAGCACCCCGAACCGGACGGTTCGGGGTGCTGTGTGACGAGGTGTTTGCGGCGCTACTTCGCGCAGGTGCCCCGCACGAGGATGCCGCCGACGAGAACACCGGCGAGGGCGATGCCCGCGCCGAGGGCGGCCGACGCGAGAACGGTTGCCGTGGAGGTGCCCTCGGG